>CAMDZY010000047.1 GCA_945910975.1 uncultured Clostridia bacterium
GCACCCGCACCGCCTGGACCGAGTCCGGTAAGGACGGCGCCGAAACATCATCCGACAAAATCACAGTCTGCAAGCCGTCACACCATTTGGCGGCTTCCTCTAACAGCTTGGTGCCGTCCGCAACAAATTCTCCGCAGCGCTGCCGGTAGGCCCGTGAGGCTTGCAGCTTGCGCACGTGCTGCAAGAGCGGATTTTGTCTGCTGGTCAGTCGAAGCGTTGTCATAGCTTGCGGATCTTGTCCAAGTCGCCGTTGGCGCCCAGCACAATGAGTGTATCGCCGGGGTCAAAGCAAAAATCTGCCGGCAGGCTGACAATCATTGTGCCAGTCCGTTTCACGGCGATTACGTTAACGCTGTGCTTTGAGCGTATGTTCAATTCTTTCAGGCTCTTTCCCACCCAGCGCTCCGGAACCGACAGCTCAACCATGCCGTATTCATTGGAAAGTTCGATAAAATCGAGGAAGCGCTCGGAGTTCAATGTCTTTGCCAGCTTTTGTCCCATAACGCGTTCGGGAATAATGACGCTGTCCGCGCCAATTTTTTCCAACGCAATTTTTTCCATATCATTTGCCGCCTTGCAAACGACCTTTTTCATGCCCTGCTCTTTCAGGCAAAGCGTAATAATCGCACTGGCTGCCAAATCATTGCCAATGGCAATCACAGCGCAGTCATAATTCTTTACGCCGAGAGAATGAAGCACCTTCTCATCCCTGGCATCGCCCACCACGGCGTAGGTCACATAGTCGGCAATATCGTTGACGGCCTCTTTATCCAAGTCAATGGCAAGCACTTCATTGCCCAACTCGCGCAGCTTGACTGCCGTTGCCGTGCCAAAGCGTCCTAAGCCAATTACTACAAACGTTTTCATGTTGTTTCTCCTTCTATCCAATCAGCATTTTGGTGGATGCATAATGATAGCGCCCATCTTCGCCGTCGCCCAGCAAAAAGCCGATCCCTATGGTCATAATGCCAATGCGGCCAAAGAACATAAAGGCGATGATCATCCACCTTGCCGCCGTGTTGAGCAGCGTCGTCACGCCGGTTGACAGGCCGACGGTCGCGATTGCGGAAATGGTTTCATAAATTGCATCCATAAATCCAATATTGCAGGTGCTGGATATATACACCGCGCCGAACAAGGGCAGCGCAACCATCATGAGCAAAATGGAATATGCAATCGTGATTTGATGCGAATCTACCGTGCGCTTGAACACCGTTACCCGGTTTTTGCCGCGCAGTGTTGCCCACGCGCCCATCAGCGCAATGCCCATTGTGACGGTTTTCACGCCGCCCGCCGTGGAGCCGGAGGAGCCGCCGATCAGCATCAAAAGCATTGTTACGGCTTTTCCGGAATCCGTCAAGCCGCCCTGGTTGAAGGAAGCAAACCCGGCCGTTCTTGCGGTGACAGACTGGAAAGAGGAATACAAAATCTTCTGCCCTGTGGGCAAATTGCCGAGGGTGGCCGGATTGTTCCACTCGATCAGTAAAAACAGCAGCGCGCCGCCAAAAATCAGGCATCCGGTAATCAGCAAAACCAGCTTGGAATAAATCGTCATTCTCGAACCGTGCCAGCAGCGCCAGATGTCTTCCCACACGACGAAGCCCAAACCGCCGATGATAATCAGCAGCATAATTGTAACATTTGTTGTCACATCGTGCGCATAGGGTGCCAGACTTGTGCCCGGCGAAATCAGTCCCATGATGTCGAAGCCGGCATTGCAGAATGCAGAAACCGAGTGGAACACGCCCCACCAAAGCGCCGTATGAAACGGCTGATCCATGGAGAAACGAATTGTCAGGACGAGAATGCCGATTCCCTCGATCACGAACGTGCCAACCAACACATGGCGCACCATGCGCACCACGCCGTCCACGCCGTCCAAGCCAAAGGACTGCGACAAAAGCATCCGGCTGCGCAGGCCCATTTTCGCCCGCAGCACAAAAAAGAACACGGACACGATCGTCATAAAGCCCAGGCCGCCGATTTGAATCAAAATCAAAATCACAGCCTGTCCAAAGCCCGACCAGAAGGTATAGGTTTCCACCAGCGACAAGCCCGTCACACAGGTAGCGGAGGTTGCGGTGAATACGGCAGTCAGGAAGCTGCATCCTTCCCCGCTGCGCGTGGAAATTGGCAGCATCAGCAGCAATGCACCCGCCAGAATAATTGCCAGAAACACCACAACAATAATTTTCGGCGCCGACATGGAGCGGCCGACGCGGGGTTTTCTTGTAATTTTACTTTTCTCCTTCATTGCACACTCTCAGCAATCATGATTCAATGAAATTCGGAAGCCGACAGCAAAATCTGCGCGCACGCAGCGTTTTGATCGCTTCTTAACGTAATATATACCACATTTATCCGCTTTTCGCAAGCCCTTTTCCTACTTTTTATCTCAGATACATTATATAAATAATATCAGAGTAAAAGCCTCACAGGGTTCGCCGCTTTGGCAGCGAATCAAACTTAATCATTTTTTGCGGCAGTGTACGCCGCGCTAAGCGCCGCCCTTTGGGCAGTTCCCACTGCGGCGGGCGTGTTTTTTCGACAGCCTGAGTGGATTACAACGGCTCGTCCATCAGGCGGTAAAACTCCTGCTCCACGCGGTCAAATTCTTCCTGTGTTTCGATGTCCAGTAGTTCGAAATCGTCTTCTACCTCTTTGTAACCGTAAAGGTATACATCATCCGCACCCTCGAGTGTTTCCATGGCAATATATTCCTTGCCGTCAAGCGGGAACACACCCATGACGCCGCATTCAAAGTGGTCGCCGTTGTCAAACTCCAGTGTCAGGATCTCATCTTCATCGTATGCATTTTTTCTGCTTTCTGCCATTTAAATCGTCCTTTCTGTTAGAAACTGCCGGTATGCAGTGGGAACGGAATAGACCCGTTCTAGCTCCTCCGGCGTTGCCCAGGTGAATTGCGGTGTTTTCTGTGCGCAGCGAAAATAAATACCGGTCATGTTCCACTCCACATGGGTGAAAATATGGTTCTTTTCTACCTGCTTCAAAATATCCTGCGGCTTGACACCCCAGCTTTCCAGAAGCGTTAACGCTTGTGACGGGGAAAGCGTTCCCGGCGCCTCCGGCAGCTGCCAAAGTCCGGCAAGCAGTCCATGCGGCGGTCGCTTTTGCAGGGCAATGCTGCCATCGCAGTCCAGAATCAGTACCGTTTTGATTTCCTGCCTGCGCGCTCGTTTTTCTCTGCGCACCGGAAGCTGCAACTGCACACCCTGCGCCATCGCGCGACAAATCGTCCGCAGCGGGCAAGCTGCACAGTCCGGCGTGCCGTTTGGAATACAAACCGTTGCGCCCAGCTCCATCAGACTTTGGGTAAAGCGGCCGCACGCCCCGGCAGGATAGACCGAAGCCAGCGCGTTGCGCACCTCACTTTTTACTTTTGCATCATCCACACACACACAGCTTGCCGTAACGCGTGACACCAGACGCAGTACATTGCCATCCACCGCCGGTGTGGGCAGCTCAAAGGCAATGGAGCCGATCGCACCCGCCGTGTAATCCCCGATGCCGGGCAGTGCGCGGATCGCGGTGAAATCAGCAGGAAATTTGCCCTGATAGCGCTCCACAATTTCCTTTGCCGCGCGGCGAAGATTGCGGGCGCGGGAATAGTAACCCAGCCCCTCCCACAGCTTGTTGACGGTTTCCTGATCTGCCGCCGCCAGCGCCTGAATATCGGGCAGTGCTGTCAAAAAGCGGGCGTAATAGCTCTTCACCGCCTCCACACGCGTCTGTTGCAGCATAATTTCCGACAGCCAGATATGATACGGCTCCCGATCGCGCCGCCAAGGCAAGTCACGCGCGCTGCGTGCATACCACGGCAAAAGCAGCTGCGGCAGCGCTTTGAAAATTTCTTCGTCCATACGTTCGATCCCTTTCCTTGTTTCTATTGTACGGCAGGAAAATAAATCTGTCAATTGGGAAAAAATATAGTGCAAAATGAAGCAAAATCGTTTATAATGAAGATATTACATGGACTGGAGAACCAAATGATACCGTTACAAGACAAGCGCTTGTTCCTTTTGGATATGGACGGCACGATTTATCTTGACGAGCAGCTATTTGACGGCACAAAGGACTTTTTGCACTATGTCCGTAAAATTGGCGGGAAGTATTTGTTCCTGACAAATAATTCCTCTCGCAGTGTGGATGCCTACATACAAAAAATGCAGCGCCTGCAAATTGCCGCTGTCAAGGATGACTTTTTCACCTCGGTGGATGCGCTGATTGTCGATTTACAGCAGTATGACCCAAACCGGCTGTATTACGGCTTTGGCACTGCTTCCTTCTGTGCGCAGCTTCGACAGGCGGGATACCGCATTACCGACCGGCCGGAGCCGGAGGTTGACTGTCTTCTGTGCGGCTTTGACACGGAGCTGACCTTTCAGAAGCTGGAGGACGCCTGTATTCTGCTCAACCGCGGTGTGGAATTTATCGCGACCAACCCCGACTGGGTTTGCCCCACATGGTACGGCAGTGTGCCGGACTGCGGCAGCGTGTGTGAAATGCTTACCCGCGCCACAGGCCGCAAGCCTCGGTTTATCGGCAAGCCAAAACCGGATATGGCGCTGCTGGCCATAGAACGCTTCGGTTTTTCCCGCGAACAAACGCTGCTGATCGGCGACCGCATCTACACGGACATTGCCTGCGGCGTCAATGCGGGCATCGATACGGCGTTTGTTTTGTCCGGCGAGGGCGTCATGGAGGATATCGAGCGCTACCATGTGACCCCAACATATCATTTTGAAAACATCCGAGAATTACTCAATGCGATAGGTGATGCGATATGAAACTTAATTACAAACGAACCATTTACGTCGGCTTTGCTTTTTTTCTGATCTGCGCCTTCTGGCAGGCGTATGACACCATTATTCCCAAAATTCTCACCGATAAATTCGGCCTTTCCCAAACCGTTTCCGGCATCGTGATGGCGCTGGACAATGTGCTGGGGTTATTTATGCTCCCTTTGTTCGGTGCCATTTCTGACCGCCACAAGGGCAAGCGTGGCAAGCGGACGCCCTTTATTCTGGCCGGTACGCTGATCGCGGTCGCGGCGCTGGTCAGCCTGTCCTTTGTGGACAGCCTGCAGGCGCAGCATTTGCAATCCATTTCCGGCATCGATGATCCGGCTTCCATGCACGAAATTTACACCTCACAGGCTGATTCCGCGCTCCGCACGCCAGAGGGAGAAGCCTATGTGCTCTCTGCACGCTATTCGGAAGACGAATTCGTCGCCATTCCCTGTCAAATTGAACAAAACGGAAAAACCGTCACAAATCCGGAATATTCCAACTATGTCGTGCCCGCACGGCAGGCTTGCGCCTGGCAAATCACTGCTGAAAGCCCTGCCACGCTTGTGTTTTTTGTAGGGCTGCTGCTGGTGCTGCTGGTATCGATGGCGACATTCCGCAGCCCCGCTGTGGCGCTGATGCCTGACGTCACCATCAAGCCCCTGCGCAGCAAGGCCAATGCCGTGATCAACCTGATGGGCAGCGCCGGAGGCATTCTGGTGCTGGTGCTGGGCATGGTGTTTGCCACCGGCGCGGTACGCAATTCGCTGATGGATTACCGCACTTTCCTCGCTGTGATTGCCGGTATTATGTTGCTGGCGTTGGCAATTTTCCTGTGGAAGGTGAAAGAGCCGAAATTTGTGGTGGAAATGCAGGCGGAAAGTCGGCGTTTCGGCATCGATACAGAAGACGAGCAGGACGAAGGACACCGCAGGCTTGGCTCTGCCGAGCGGCGTTCGCTGCTGTTCATTCTGGCATCCGTTGCACTTTGGTACATGGGCTACAACGCGGTCACCTCAAAATATTCCGTCTACGCGGAAAAGGTGCTGTCGCTAGACTATAACATGACACTGATTGTTGCACAGGCTGCCGCCGTCGTTTCTTACCTGCCTGTTGGCATGATTGCATCCAAGTTTGGCCGAAAGAAAACCATTCTGGCTGGTGTTTGTATGCTCGGCACTGCTTTCTTGGTGGCATCCTTTATGCGCATCGGCAGCTCGCCACTGGTGATGAACTGTATGTTTGCCTTAGCCGGAATCGGCTGGGCTACCATCAATGTCAACTCCTTCCCCATGGTGGTGGAAATGAGCAAGGGCGGTGATGTTGGCCGTTACACCGGTTTTTATTACACCGCCAGCATGGCTGCGCAGACCTTGACGCCGCTGCTGTCTGGCTTCCTGATGGATCACATTGGCATGACTTCCCTGTTTCCCTATGCCACGGTGTTTGTTGCGCTTGCGTTCTTCACAATGCTGATGGTACGGCACGGCGACAACCGCCCCATCGCGAAAAAGGGTCTGGAAGCCTTTGATATTGATGACTGAGTTACATAAGGAGAAAGCGTTATGGTAGTATTTCTAACGATTTTGATTGTTCTGGTGGTGCTGATCCTGCTGTTCCTTCTTTCGATCGGTGGGCGGTGGAATCATCCCAAGCTGCGCCATCTCAAGCAGTTTGACTACGCACACCGTGGTCTGCACGACCGCAATCAGGGCATCCCCGAAAACTCCCTGACCGCGTTCCAAGAGGCCGCTGCCCATGGCTTTGGAGCGGAGTTGGATGTGCATCTGACAAAGGATGGTCATTTGGTTGTGGTTCATGATGAAAATCTCAGTCGCATGACCGGAGTAGACGCCAATGTGTGTGATCTGACTGCTGCTGAAATTGAACAACTCACCTTGCTCAACACACCGGAGCCGATCCCCTATTTTGAGGAAATCCTGCCCATCTTTGAACACGCCGGTTTGCCGCTGGTTATTGAGCTGAAAACTTTCCGCGGCAACCATAAGACACTGGCCAGATCCGTGCTGGATACGCTGGCGAACTATCCGGAGCTGGATTTCTGCATTGAATCGTTTGACCCGCGGGCAATGTTCGCCGTGCGCCGAATGGACAAGAGTATCGTTCGCGGTCAGCTCTCCTCCAATTTCACCCGCGAACCGGAGCATCTGCACTTCCCGCTGACCTTCCTGCTGAAGCATCTGATGCTGAATTTCCTGTCGCGTCCGGACTTTATTGCCTACAAATATAAATACCGCAAGTGTCCCTCGGTTCGCCTTTGCAAGTGGCTCTATGGTGTGCAGGAATTTGACTGGACGATCCGCACCAAGCCACAGGCAACAAAGGCGCTGCGCGAAGGCAGTGTTATTATCTTTGAGGGCTTTGACCCCAATACACTCACCAATGTAAAATAAGCGGAGGTTTTCTATGAAACGTATTCTTTCCGTGTTGTTGGTTGCACTGATGCGGCTGTTTGCCGCATCTTGCAGTACGCAAGAAAAACACACTTCGCGTTCTTCACGTCCCACGCGCGCAACCACTTTACAATCCGAACCGTCCACGCAGGTGGAAACGGAACCGTCTGTGCCAACAGAAAACGAAACTACCACACAACTGCCAGTTACCCTTGCGGACTGTGTTTCTGTCTGGAAAGAGCAGCGCGTTGTGTACAGCGATGATGTTGGAAATTCCTATGACATTCTCTTCTCCATTCCACAAATCAACCTTTCCGGTGAGGATGCGCAGGAGGCCAACGAAGAAATTCAAAGCAAATGTGGGTCTAATCTGGAGCAAACGCTGGACGCATCCGAAAAAGGTTACAGCGCAGGTATCGCGGGGATATATTATGAGGCATATTTAAACGATGGAATTTTGACCGTTCTGGTGCATATTGACACCCAATATGACTATAACACCTACCTTCTGTATTCCTTTGACACCGCCACAGGAGAGGACTTGGACAATGACGATATGGCGGTCATTTTGGGCTGTGACGAGGCTGCGCTTGACGCGCGCATCCGCAACTGCATGGTCGACTGCTTCGAAACGCTCTACAGCGATGTTCGCGAGAATGCGGCCGACTTCTATGACGAACAGCTTACGCGAACCTGTTCTGAGGATAATATCGATGATGCCGAGGTCTATTTGGGCGAAGATGGAGAACCCTATGTTCTAGCTCGCATCTATTCTCTTGCCGGCGCAGAGGACTACTATCATCTGCTTCCTCTGCAATAACAAACCGCCCCGCAAAAGTCATTTGGCTTTTGCGGGGCTTGCCTTATGCAATTGCAAACAAATTTTTCGCATTCTGCGTGGTGGCAGCAGCAACCGTTTCCTCGCTGATGCCCTTGATTTCTGCAATTTTAGATGTCATCCGCGGAACATACCGGCTGTCGTTGCGGCGGCCGCGATACGGCTCGGGCGCCATATAGGGGCAATCCGTTTCAATCAAAATCCGCTCCAAGGGAAGCCACTCGGCGACCTCCACGGCCCTCCTTGCATTTTTAAAGGTAATCACCCCGGTAAAGCCGATATACCAGCCCAGACGAACCAGTTCTTTCGCCATTTCCAAAGAGCCGGAATAGCAGTGAAACACGCCCCGAACCTGCGGAAAGCTGCGAACGATTTCCATGCCATCCCCATGCGCTTCGCGCTCATGGACAATCACCGGCAAATCCAGTTCCTGCGCCAGCGCCATCTGTGCGCGGAATGCCTGCTGCTGAACGGTGCGCGGCACATCCTCATAATGATAATCCAAACCGATTTCACCAATGGCGCGTACCTTGGGGTGTGCAGCCAATGTGCGATAGGTCTGCAACAATTCCGCATCCACATGATCCGCGTCATCCGGGTGGCTTCCCACCGCCGCATAGACAAAGGGATATTGCTCGGCCAGCGCGATCGACGCGCGGCTGGAGGGCAAATCGCACCCAATATTCATCACCCGCGTGACGCCGACCTTGGGAAGCTCCTGCATAATTTCTGCCCGATCCTCGTCAAACCTTTTGTCGTCCAGATGGGCATGGGAATCAAAATACTCCATTGTTATCTCCTCTGCTCCAAATACACCAGCAAAACCGCCACATCCGCCGGGGAAACGCCGGAGATACGCGAGGCCTGTCCCACGGAAACCGGACGGATCGCCGACAGCTTTTCCCGTGCCTCCAAGCGCAGCCCCTGTAGCTGTGAATAATCGATATCCGCAGGCAGCAAGCGGGATTCTGCCTTCTGGAATTCCTCCACCTGCTTCTGCTGCCGCGCGAGATAGCCGTCATATTTTAACTGGATTTCTACCTGCTCACAAATCGCAGCAGAAAGCGCCGGGCGTTCCGGGTCAAAGGGTGCAATATCCGCATACGTCAATTGCGGCCGGCGCACCAAATCTGCCAGACGAACTGAATTTTCTACCGGTGCAGTATTTTTGCGTTCCAGCAATTCGTTCAGTTCCGGCGAGGCTGCCACACCGCTGTGTTCCAACCGTGCAACTTCGCGGTCTACTGCTGCATATTTATCCGCAACTGCCTGATACTGCTCCCGGGAAATCAAACCAATGCGATAGCCGATGTGGCTCAGGCGGCGGTCGGCGTTGTCCTGTCGGTGCAGCAAGCGGTATTCACTGCGGGAGGTCATGATTCGGTAGGGTTCCTGCGTTCCTTTGGTCACCAGATCGTCAATTAAAATGCCGATATAACCATCACTACGCTGCAAAATCATCGGTTCCTCTCCCCGCAGCTTCAGCGCCGCGTTGACGCCTGCCACAAATCCCTGCACCGCAGCTTCTTCGTAGCCTGACGAGCCGTTAAACTGCCCCGCGCCATATAGACCCGGCACCTGCTTGCACTCGAGCGTTGCCAGCAATTGCGTAGGATCAATGCAATCATATTCAATGGCATACGCCGGGCGCATCACCTCGGCGTGTTCCATTCCCGCCACCGTGTGCAGCATTTGCAGCTGCACATCCTCCGGCATGCTAGAAGAAAAACCTTGCAAATACATTTCTTCCGTATGCAGGCCACACGGCTCCACAAACAGCTGATGGCGCGGCTTATCGGAAAAGCGGACTACCTTGGTTTCGATGGAAGGGCAATAACGGGGGCCAACGCCGGTGATGGAGCCGTCATAAATGGGGCTACGCTCCAGATTTTGCCGAATGATGGTATGCGTTTCCTCGTTTGTGTATGTCAAGTGGCAAACCGCCCGATTCTTCGGTGCTTCCGGTGAGCGGAAGGAAAAAGGCATACAGTCCTCATCGCCCGGCTGCAATTCCATTTGCGAAAAGTCGATGGAGCGCGCGTTGATGCGCGGTGGCGTACCGGTTTTAAAGCGGCGCAGACGCAGTCCAAGCGCACGCAGATTGGCACTCAAGCCAAGCGCTGCGTGCATCCCATCCGGGCCGGAGGAAAGGATGTTTTCCCCGATGATAACCTCGGATTCCAGATATGTTCCTGTGCAAAGTACCACGGCGCGGCAGCTGTATTCTGCGCCCAATTGCGTCCGGACGCCGCTGACATGGCCGTCGGCATCTGTGCTGATTGCAACCACCATGGCTTGCTTTAAATCCAGATTTTCCTGCTGTTCCAGCCGATGCTTCATAAATTCCTGATAGGCACGGCGATCTGCCTGTGCGCGCAGAGAATGTACTGCAGGCCCCTTGCCACGGTTCAGCATCCGGTACTGAATGCAGCACTGGTCAGCTGCCCAGCCCATCTCGCCGCCCAATGCGTCCAATTCACGCACCAAGTGTCCCTTTCCTGTGCCACCAATGGCAGGATTGCAGGGCATATTGCCCACCGCATCGAGATTGATTGTAAAAACCGCCGTCCTCTGCCCCATCCGCGCAGCCGCCAAGCCCGCTTCAATGCCGGCATGGCCTGCGCCGATGACGATAATATCATAATTTCCAGCAAAATATGCCATAATCTTGTCCTCTGTCTGTCGATTTATCGTAATTATACTCCACTTTTCTCAATTTCGCAATCCCCAATGGCATAAAAACAGGGCTGCAAATGCAACCCTAAGCTGTCGAAAAACTTCGTTTTTCGACAGAGTTCTTCCTCGCGGAAGAACATTG
>CAMDZY010000048.1 GCA_945910975.1 uncultured Clostridia bacterium
TGTGCGATTTGGATGATCACCAGACCATTACCGAGCTGGTGGAAGCGGCAAAAAAGCTCGCAGTCGAATCTAAATCCTACGTATTGAAAATCGATCCTGATGTCCCGTCGTCCAACACGGGATTTGCCGACTTCATGCACTCGCTGGGCTTCCGCAGCAAGTCCGACGGCGAGGGCTTCGAGGCCATTCAGCCCCAATATGTTTTCCGCTTGAATGTGGAGGGCAAAACGAATGAGGAACTGATGGCGGCGTTCCACCAAAAATGGCGCTACAACATCCGCTTAGCCTACCGCAAGGGCGTGGAGATCAAAATCTGCGGCAAGGAAATGGTTCCGGCCTTTGCCGAGCTGATGCTGGTCACCGGCGTCCGCGACGGCTTTGTCACCCGCAATGCCGATTATTTTGCCAATATGCTCGACAATCTGGGGGAACACGCCAGACTGTATATGGCGTTTTACGAGGGCCAACCGATCGCCGGTACGCTGGCGATCTGGTACGGCGACAAGGTTTGGTATCTTTACGGCGCAAGCTCCAATGAACACCGCAACCTGATGCCCAACTATGCGTTGCAGTGGGAAATGATTCAATGGGCAACCGAAAAAGGCTGCCGGATCTACGACTTCCGCGGCGTCCCCGGTCTTGTGCCGGAGGATCACCCGTTGTACGGTCTGGTTCGCTTTAAGCAAGGCTTCGGCGGAGAGTATACCGAGTTTGTCAGCGAGATGGATCTGGTGCTGAAGCCGTTTATTTACACCTGCGCGGAAAAGGGCTTTGCCGTGCTGCGCCATCTGCGCGCCAAGGCCTATTTGCACAAGAACCGCGACAAAAAAACCGACCACGTGAAGGGAACACCGCGCACGCAACAGGACAAAGCGTAGGAGGAAATGCGCATGAAAGCCTACATTGTTGAACGGCAGAATCTGATTGCAAATATTCAAATGCTCCGCAAGCACGCCGGGACGACACCCATCTGGGGTGTGCTGAAGGCCAACGGCTACGGCATCGGTCTGCTGCCGCTGGCAAGGATCCTGTCCGAGCAGGGGATCAACCGCTTTTGCGTCACCGAGATCCGCGAGGCACAGATGCTGCGCGAGGGTGGCTTTGCAGATGAGCAGATTTTGCTGCTTCGCTCCACCGCCGATCCGGCGGAGATCAACCAGCTTTTGGATCTGCACGTCATTATGACGGTCGGCTCCTTTGAAACTGCCGTTGCCATCAACGGCGTGGCGGGCGCACGGTCGGACGTGGCGGAGGTACACCTGAAAATCGATACCGGTATGGGGCGCTATGGCTTCTTCCCGGAGGAAACGGAAAAAATCATTTCCGTTTACCAGTATATGAAAAATATTGCCGTGTCCGGCATTTACACGCATTTTAACTGCGCCTATGACAACGCCAAGCTGACGCGGCAGCAGTTTGCCCGATTCCGGCAGGCCGTGGACAGCTTACAGGCAGCGGGGTATGAAACCGGGATGGTGCATTGCTGCAATTCCAGCGCGTTTTTGCGCTTCCCGGAGATGTTCTGCGACGGCGTGCGGCTTGGCTCGGCGCTTGTGGGACGGCTGGCGTTCAAGGACAACCTTGGCCTGTACAAAATCGGCTACATGGAAGCTACTGTGGAGGAGATCCGCTGGCTGCCCAAGGGCAGTACCTGCGGCTACGGCTCGGCGTGGAAGGCCAAGGAAGCCACGCGTGTGGCCACCGTCGGCGTGGGCTGGTATAATGGCTTCGGCGCCGAACGCAAGAATGATACCTTCCGTTTCCGCGACAGCGTTCTCGGCGTGCTGCATCACTTGAAAAATATGCTGATCCACCGCCATATTCTGGTTTCCATCAACGGCCAGAAATGCCCTGTGTTAGGACATATCGCAATGGTACACACCTTTGTGGACGTGACGGACGTGCAGTGCGCGGTCGGCGATAAGGTCATCTTGCAGGTCAACCCACTGCTGATCAAGGGCGTGAAAATTCAATACCGATAACGAAAGCCCGGCGCTGCATCAAGACCTGATACAGCGCCGGTCAGCTTGTCAAGGAAGCCACACAGAGTTCACCGCTATGGCGGCGAACTCTGTGTGGCCTTTTTTCTTTGTATGTCTGCCAGATTGATAATCTCTTTGCCCATCCGGCGGGCGTACTTTAGTGTAGCATATGCACCTCCGAAATCGCGATATACGTATGAAATTAAGGAATCAGACCGGTCTACCATCCAGCGATTCCGTGCCGTGATTGCCGATTTATAATGTACCTCCGACAGTTCCGTCGGGATGATGATTTCATCATACAGGCGTTCGTATTGTGCCTTGTATATGTTTATTTTTGTCATCATATAAGGAAAAACGGCAATCAATTTGATATCAAGTCCAGGGTATTGCCGCTTGGCGTTCCGGACAGCGGAAGAACACATACGGTCAAATTCGCCCATATCGCCGGAATAGAAGGTAAAGGAAGTGTCTTTTTTCAAAATATCCTCGATCGCGTGATCGATCAAGGTTCTGATATTGCTGTCATAAACTTCTCTGTGGCCTGTAAATGCACAAGTTATCATACACTACCCCCCAACTATGCCCAATATTAGAGCATATTATATGCCTATTATAACGAGCATAATAAAAATATGCAAGCAGGTCGAGTTTGAAAATTGGCGATAGGCCAGTGGCGGGGGATTGATTCATCGGACAAGACCCACCATCCGAGCATGCTGCCAATAATCGAAACTGGGGGAGGGATTTTATGATTGTTTACACACCGCTGTGGGAAACGCTCAAGAAAAAGGGAATGTCTACTTATACACTACGCGTGAAGTTTCAAATCAGCGGCAGCACGGTGCAACGGTTACGCCGCAATCTATCTGTTTCGACAAACACACTGGACGATTTGTGCAGGCTGCTTGATTGTCCGCTTTCGGATATCGCGGCGTACATCCCAGACAAATCACGCAATTGACGCGTACAGAGGAGCAATATGGAACTGGATTACAAGGCAATCGGCAAGCGAATTAAAATTGCGCGAATCAACAAGGATTTCACGCAGGAAAGGCTCTCGGAAATCATTGGCATTTCTCCCACACATTTGAGTAACATTGAAACCGGTACGACCCGTGTCAGTTTAAGCGTTATCGTGAATATTGCAAATGCTCTGCAAGTTACGTGTGATGATTTGCTTTGCGATAATGTTGTGAAATCAAGCGTCCAATTTCAGCGAGATATTGCGCACGTGCTGGCAGATTGCGATGAATATGAAATCCGCGTCATTTGTGACATGGCGGTGGCGATCAAAGAAACCTTGCGCCGCGATACGCAGCTTCGCAAGCGGACATATGAAGAACAGGACTAAAAACCCGGCGCTGTATCAAGACCTGATACAGCGCCGGTTTGGTGTATAGATTTACTGACAAGGTGAATATAGAGCGCCATTTTTTGAGAACGCTTTGCATGACTACAGTTCCTATTTTTCCTTGTTATTTAGAATTTGGTCGGGAATCATAGCGGTGTTTAACAAATCGCCCGGTTCGACTTTGAGGGCATCGGCGATGTTGAAAAGGACTTCTACTGAAAACGGCCGGACGATGTTCGGCGCTTCGATTGCGCTCAGATGAGAACGGCTCATCATTGCCTTCGCCGCAAGCTGCTCCTGCGACATTCCCCGCATTTTGCGGAGGACGGAAATTGTGATTCCCAATTGAATAAACCTGTCACGATTTTTGAAATCAATCTCTTTACTCATCTGCTCCACCTCAAATCTAATCATAATTATAGATTATTCTTTTCCGAATTTCTGTTTTCAATGCAGAGCTATTGACTTATATATAGAGCAAAATTATAATAGAACAGAACAAACGACCCTTATAAAAGTCATTTGCTCTATTTTACTCTATGGTGGTGGCGAAATGACCTGCTGTTTTATCGGACACAGGAAAATCAATCAAACAGACGAATTGAAAGGGCGGCTGAGAAGTGCAGTTTGCGGGTTGATTGAGCAAGGCGTTACAACCTTTTTATTTGGCGATCATTCCGACTTTGACGCCTTGTGTTATGAGGTGGTGACAGAATTGAAGGGGGAGCATCCGAAGATTCAAAGGATACACTTCCGGACGGATTACCCGGATGCGGACGATTATACCCAACAACTCCTTGTCAGCGGCTACGAGGATTGTACCTGCCCGGAAGGAGTTGCCGCTGCCGGAAAAGCAGCGTATATTGTGCGGAATCAGGCGATGATTCAGGCAAGCGATTTTTGCGTCTTTTACTATAATGGGGATTACTGCCCGGAACGGCGAAAAGAGTCGAAACACGCATTGACAAGTTATCAGCCAAAGAGCGGGACGAAACGCGCGCTTGACTATGCCAGAGCAAGAAATAAGGTAGTGGTCAATTTATATACCGGAAACGGTGATCAATGCTGCGATTGCAAATCGCACGGTAGTCGATAAGTGGCATCATGGTTATTTTCGATATGCCCAATATTAGACCATATCCTGCACCGACCATAGTCGCACAATGTAACATGGAAATCGGCGCCGGCTTGCACAGAGCCGGCGCCGAGGTTTTATGAGGAGGATTTTATGTACGCCGCACAAGCTGTGCGGCGCGGCAGGGGTTAGCTGCCTGATGCGCAATATGCGCGTTCGCGCTTAGTCGCAGCAGCGCTCACGGCATTCGCAGCCTTCGTTGCGCTCGCGGCGCTCGCAGTCTTCGCTGCGCTCACGGCGTTCGCAGTTGTCGCGGTCACGATGGCCGCCGCAGCCGCTGCTCTGGCCGGAAGAACCATTGCAGCCGCAGTGATTGCAGCAGCAGTGCTTGCAGCAGCAGTGCTTGCAGCCACAGTGATTGCCGCCGTTGCTCTGACCGGAGGTGCCGTTGCAGCCACAGCCATTGTTGAAGCGAACCGTTACGCCGTTGTTGCAGCCGTTGCAGCAGCCGCAGCGATTGCCGCAGCAGCTGAACGTGCCAATACCGCCAAGAAACGATTGGTTATTGCAGCACATAGAAAAAATCCTCCTCAATTTTTTACGAGGGCTTCCCCTCAGACCATCCTATGCGCCATGCGTTCTTGCGGTGACGGAAAAGTCAGCCGCCCGGCGTAAAAATGGGCAGCTGCGGCGGGGCAAGGGTCAGCGCCATCAGGCAGATGGCGTAAAGTCCGGCGAGCATCACGAGAATCCCGGTTCGATGTTCGATCGGACGTGTACGCAGGCGGGCAATGCCCCAAAATTGAACGGCCATTGTGCCATAATACAACAGCAAATCCAATGTCAAGCCGCCCAGACCAAAGCCTGCGTGCAGCAAATAATATATACTCGTCATTCCCACCGGCGTCACCAGCACCATGCTCAGCACTGCGCCCCAAAAGCGCTGCGGATGCGCCGCAGCTTGCGCCATGCCGGTTGCGGTGAGGACAGTTGGCCAAAAGAGCAGCTTTAAATGCTCCCAGACGCTCTCGTTTACCGGCACAAACAGACCTACCAGCGGCGTAGGGAACCAGTCATAGAAAAAATGCGCCGCTGTACCCAACGCACAGGCCAGCCCAAGCCCCAACCAATCGAATCGTTTCATTCCATCCCTCCAAGACAAGCATATGCACGTTGCCGTCAGATATGAAACCTGCTCTTGACAAAACCGTTCGCCATAGGGTAAAATAGCGGAGAATGTTGGAGCGCGCTCCAAAGATACGGAAGGAGAGAAGTTATGTTTCTTGCGACACTTGCCGACAAGCTCGGCGGAATGAACCTGTGGACTTACATTGGATATGTGGCGTCTGTCATCGTTTTAATTTCGTTTGTTATGACCTCCGTGGTCAAACTCAGATGGGTCAGCGCCATTGGTTCGGCTTTGTTTTCCATTTACGGCTTTATGATCGGCTCCATCCCCACGGGCATTTTGAATGCCGGGGTCGTGGCGGTCAACATCTATCAGCTTGTGCGCATGAAGAAGAACGAAGATTTGTTCACCGCGCACACAATTCGTGTGGAAAATGATTTCCTGAAAAACTTTATCATGTATAATGGCCGCGACATTCAAAATTGCTTTAACGGCTACACCTATGGCAGCACCGATGCCGATACGGCGATTTTGGCCTATTGCAACATGACGGCCGCCGGCCTGCTGATCGGCAAGGACGAGGGCAACGGCGTGCTGCGCATCGATTTGGACTACGCCACCGCCCAATATCGCGACTGCCGCGTGGGCAAAACCATCTACCGCAAGCTGGCCAAGATGGGTTTCCACAAGCTGGTCACCAAAACCGACAACAGCCGCCACGCGCAGTATCTTGCAGAAATGGGCTTCGTGTTGCAGGACGGAACCTATATCAAACAGCTGTAATGCCAAAAAAATTACCGCGCACCTGTGCAGGCATAGGTGTGCGGCATTTTTTGCGGCAAAAAAGCACCGACCGGAGTGGTCGGTGCTTTGTGTGTATTAACCTTTGACCTTCAGCAGAACCAGTACAACGATGGTCAGCAGGACGAAAGCAGCGGCGATCCACTTGGTAGCGGAAGCCAGCTTGGCATCGAGGTTGCGGGATTTGCCCTTGCTCATGTAGGAGTTGTTACCGCCGGAAATGGCGCCGGACAAACCGGCTTCCTTGCCGGACTGGAACATAACCACTGCAACCAGCAGCAAAGAGCTGATTACCTGAAGAATCAGAGCAATCGTCGTGAATGTGTTAAGCATAAGAACCTCCATCTAAGCCGTTGCTTTTACGGCCGACGGCAAGCCGATATGATTTTCAAAAAGCTGCCTATAAATACAGCTTTTCAATTATAGCATAGAACTTTTTGTTTTTCAAGTGTATTTTTTGCAATTTGTAAAAATTTGCAAAAAACGGTTATTTGGTCACCCAATTGCCGGTGGCGGCGCAGGTCAGGTAGGCGTTGATGAAGCCGTCGAGGTCGCCGTCCATCACGGCGTTGATGTTGGTGTTTTCATAGCCGGTGCGGGTGTCCTTGGCGAGGGTGTAGGGCATGAAAACGTAGTTGCGGATCTGGCTGCCCCATTCGATTTTTTGCTGTACGCCCTTGATGTCGGAGATCTTGTCAAGGTGTTCGCGCTCCTTGATTTCAATCAGCTTCGAGCGCAGCATCCGCATACAGGTTTCTCGGTTCTGGAACTGGTCGCGTTGGGTCTGGCAGGAAACCACAATGCCGGTGGGCTTGTGGATCAGGCGGACGGCGGACGAGGTCTTGTTGATGTGCTGGCCGCCTGCGCCGGAGGAGCGGTAGACCTGCATTTCAATGTCTTCCGGGCGAATCTCCACGTCGTTGCTGTCGTCCGTGATTTCCGGAATGACTTCGATTGCCGAAAAAGAGGTCTGGCGGCGGGCATTGGAGTCGAACGGGGAGATGCGCACCAGGCGGTGCACGCCGTTTTCGCTCTTCAAAAAGCCGTAGGCGTTCGGGCCTTCGATCAGGATGCTGGCGGACTTCAGCCCGGCCTCGTCCCCGTCGAGGTAGTCCATGATTTTATAGGTAAAGCCGTGCGCCTCTGCCCAGCGGGTGTACATCCGGTAGAGCATCTGCGTCCAGTCCTGTGCTTCGGTGCCGCCTGCGCCGGCCTGGAAGGAAACGAGCGCATTGTGACCGTCATATTCGCCGGTCAGCAGCGTTTCCAGCCGGACGGCTTCCATTTCCTTTTCCAGCACGGCATAGCCGTCGGTCAGCTCGCCCAGCATGGACTCGTCGTTTTCCTCCAGCGCCATCTCGCAGATGGTCATGAGGTCGTCCCAGCTGGACATCATCTTTTCGTATTTTTCACACTTGGATTCCAGAATTTTGGTTTTGACAACCGCCTTTTGCGATTTGTCCGGGTTGTCCCAAAAATGCGGATCCTCCGCCATGGCGTGCAGGCGCTCTAACTCCTCGTGAAGGCCGGTGATGTTCAGCGACTCGCCCAATGCGACCAGCTTGGGGCGCAGATCGTTGAGTTTCCCTTTGTATTCCTCAAATTCAATCATAAGCATTCTCCAAATTTTCAAACATTTTCATATTATTATAACGGATATTTTACCGCTTGTAAACCCCGGATTTTGCCGGGAGTGCAAGAAAAATTCACACATAGCGCACTTTTTTGGACAATTTTTCTGTGCAAGCTGTGGAAAATTGGCGTGGATGATTGCAATTTGATGGATTTTTGAGTATAGTGGGGGTCGAGCAAGGAGGAACCTCTGTGAATGCTTTAAAAAAACAGGGCAAACGTGTTTGGGCGTTTTGCCTGCGGCATAAGGCGGCAATTTTGCTGGCGTTGCCGCTGATTTTGATGGATTTCTGTGTGCGGAGCATGGCCTCGCACGTGAGCTTTTATCCGCTTTCCTATCCGATCGCCAATCTGTTTACCCTGTCTTGGGTGGTTCTGTTTGTGGGACTGAGCCTTTGCCTGCGCGGAAATTTGGGGAAGGTGCTGTATTGGGTCTGTTTTTTGCCGTTTTGGGTTTTGTACCTGACGCATGGCATTTATTACGGCATGACCGAGTTTTATTTCAGCTTCAGCCTGATGCAGCTGGCCAGCGAGGGCAGCGGGTATATCTGGGACGCCATCACCGGTGCGCACTGGTGGGTATGGGCGCTGGCAGCGGGCTTTTTGGCGTTGGGCATTTTTGCCACACTGCAAATGCCAAAGCGCGAAAAGGGCAGCGGCAAACGGGCACTCAAGGTGGCGCTTGTGTTCTTGGGACTACACCTGCTGGCGTTTGTCTGTCTGGGACGGCCTGCGAAGGAATTGAAGTGGAATACCTTTAAAAACCCACGCCATGTCTATGACGATTTCAGCGATATCAACAAGAGTATGCGCGTGACGGGACTGTTCGAGTACACCTTCCGCAATCTGTACAAGACGGCGCTCCCGCCGCAGAACGAGCCGGAGGACGCGGACGATGTGACATTTCTGGAGAATGCCTACAACGCGGAAGATCCCCACAAGGACAACGACTACACCGGCATTTTCAAGGGAAAAAACGTGATTTTCCTGCAATTGGAGGGCATCGACACCTGGCTTTTGACGCAGGACACCATGCCCAACCTGTATGCCCTGCGGCAGCAATCGATCGATTTCACCAACCACTTTTCCATCTACACCGGCGGCGGTTCGACCTTTAATTCCGAGTTTGCCGTCAACACCGGCTTCACCACGCCCATTTCTTATGTGGAAAATGTGTATTCGTTCCATAAAAACTGCTTTGACCAGTCGCTGGCGAAAAAATTCAAGGCAGCCGGATACCGCGTCAACGCGTTCCATATGAACTCGGCGGAATTTTATTCCCGCGGCATCAACTACCAAAACTGGGGCTATGACAACTATTACGGCCTGATGGATCTCGACGAATATGACGGCATCCAGTATGAGCTTGACCGCGAGTTGATTTTGAACGAAACATTCCACGATGCCATGTTCGGTGCGGACGGAAAATTTTTGAACTATATCATCACCTACACCCCGCACACGCCGTTTACCACGGAAAAGGGCGTTGGCAAGCTGGTGGCGGAGATGCGCTACGGCGATGAGATCCCCGAAATGACCGAGGAGGAATGTGCCCGTATGATGGCAGGGGAGACTGATTTTATGATCGACCTGCTGATGCAGACACTCAAAGCCGAGGGGTTATATGACAACACGGTGATCGTGGCGTATGCCGACCACTATCTTTACACGCTGGAGGACAAAACGGTTCTCGACACCTATAAAAATACGGAAAACAACCGCATCAACAACACGCCGTTCTTTATCTGGAGCAGCGACCTGACGCCGGAAAAGGTGGACGATGTGACGATGCAGACCAACATCCTGCCCACGGTTTTAAACCTGTTCGGGCTGGACTATAACAGCAATGACTATCTCTGCCAGGATGCGCTGGCAGACGATTATCAGGGCATCGCGTTTTTCTCCGACTATTCATGGTATGATGGTGCGCTTTATGTTGAAAACGGGCAGATCACCGAGGGCAAGGTCAAGGACAGCAGGGCCTTGATCGCAACAAACAAACGGGTCAACGATTTGATTCGCAAAAACGATTTGACCTTAAAATGCGACTATTTCCGAACAATCGCCGAGGAGGAGCCGCCACAGACCAACAAGCATGAGCATTCCAACCAACCCGGCAACAATGTCGCGCGGGATGCCCCATAGAACACAATAGATTCGGCGCGGATGGGAGAAATGCCCGTCCGCGCCGTTCCATTTTTTCCCAAGCTGAAAAAAGCCGTTTTTTGACCTTTTTTGCATTGACAATCCGGCAGAATACTGATACAATGTTACTGATATACAACCCGTATGGGGGGATATGCGCAGGCCGAATCTTGTCTGCGCTTTTCCGTCGGGTTTCGCATAAAAAACAGTGTTGTTCCCACAACATATCGATTAGGAGGAAACCAAATTGAAGGAAGATCGTTTCATCACCATAGAGCAGATGGAACAGGCTACCGCCGAATTGCTGGAAACCGGCAAAAAGGTCGGCGCTGATTCCTGGCAGCAACGTGTGAAAAACCAGACGCCGCACTGCGGTTTCGGTGAAGCCGGTACCTGCTGCCGTATTTGCTCCATGGGACCTTGCCGCATCACGCCCAAGGCTCCGCGCGGCATCTGCGGCTGTGACGTCCATGGCATCGTTGCCAGAAACTACCTGCGCTTCACCGCCGGCGGTGCTGCGACCCACTCCGACCATGGCCGTCAGATCTGCCACACCCCGTATCAGGCAAAGGACGGCGGCGCTTATCAGGTCAAGGACCCTGAAA
>CAMDZY010000049.1 GCA_945910975.1 uncultured Clostridia bacterium
ATGATTGAATTTTATTCGCCGCTATCGCGGCGAACTCTGCGAGGCTTTTTCGGCATTCTGAAATAAAAAAAGAGGGGCAAGCCCTCTTTTTTTATGAGTTTGTGGATTACACTCTCTCCTTGACCTTTGCAGCCTTGCCCAGACGGTCGCGGAGGTAATACAGCTTCGCGCGGCGAACCTTACCACGGCGAACAGTTTCTACCTTGACGATGCTGGGGGAGTGAACAGGAAATACCTTTTCACAGCCGACACCATAGCTGATGCGGCGGACGGTGATGGTTTCTTCAATGCCGCCATGCTTGCGGGCAATGATGGTGCCTTCAAACACCTGAACTCTTTCACGGGTACCTTCCTTGATTTTGACATGAACACGAACCGTATCGCCGACGTTCATTGTGGGCAGTTCTTCCTTCATGTACTGGCTTGAGAGAGCCTTTACGAGATCCATAATTTTGTCCTCCTTACATATTGAGGCGTTCATACCGCAGGAAATGTCGCAATACTTCCGTACCGACGGCGGCAGAGGACCACCCGATTCGCAGACTTCAATACTCTACCACAATTTCCCCGAAAAATCAAGTGCTTTTTTCGATTTTTTCAATAAAACCGCATCAAATCAACTGCTGCTCGTTGATGATCAGCTTGAATTCCATCCCCAACTCCTCAGCCGCCTTGCGGCACAGAAGCATACGGTTCATGAAGATTTCAAAATAGTCCATCACAGAGCCAAATCGCGTGTCAACTGACAGCTTTAGCTTGATGATCGTATGATTTTCATTGATTTTCAATTCGGATTTTTTTGCCGAATAGTTCACGCGGTCATGGATGTCGAAATCCGGGATCTCTTTTTCCTTTCTGCGTACCCGTGTGCGACGCACATCGGATTTGTCCGCCAAAATCAGCGCCGCAGCCATTGGGCTGACCGGGCGGCCGGTGCCCTCATCGTGGTTGCCGATGGCTGTGACAATTGCGGAGATCTCCGCCGGATCCATGCCCAGATTGTCCAAAATCCGAAACGCCATGACTGCGCCGGACTGCGAATGGTCAACGCGGTTGACCAGATTGCCGATATCATGCAAATACGCGGCGATCTGCACCAGCTCCACATCGCGTTCGCTAAAACCCAATGTCTGCAAAATATACTTGCTGTTTGCCGCAACAATTCCCACATGGGCAAAGCTGTGCTCTGTGAAGCCCAAAACCGCAAGCGATTCATCCGCCTTTTTTATATAAGTATTGATCGCATCATTGTGTTTGATTTCTTCAAACGTAATCACAATTCATTCCTCCCCTTGCGTTTTTTCTCCGCTCTACTTCTCAAAATACCGCAAATTTGTAAAAGATACAACCCCGGTTTTGTGAAATGTTCGTAAATTTTTCCGGTTATATCACGTTACTGTTTATTCAATAAAAAAACTATTTGCTTTTTCCGAATATTGGGCTATACTTATTCTGTACAAATTTGGCATATCTTATCTAACTTTGTGCAAAAGTCTTTGGAAAACTTTGATATGAAACACAGATAGAAAAAGGAGTGTGGCGATTCTGGATATTTCAACAGTCACCAGTATCATCTCTTTGCTTGGCGGTATCGCGTTATTCCTGTTTGGTATGTCGCTCATGGGCGACAGCCTAAAAAAAGTTGCAGGCAACAAGCTGGAAGTCATTCTTTATAAGCTCTCCGGCACACCGTTGCGCGGTCTTTTGCTTGGCACCGGCGTGACGGCTGTCATTCAGTCGTCCTCTGCCACCTCTATCATGGTCGTTGGCTTCGTCAACTCCGGCATGATGAAGGTGCGTCAGTCCATCGGCGTAATTCTCGGCTCCATTTTGGGCACCAGCGTCACAGGCTGGATCATCTCATTGAGCTATATCGGCGAGAGTAGCGGTTGGATCTCGCTGATTTCCACCAGCACGCTTACCGCCATCATCGCAGTTATCGGCATCGTGCTGCGAATGTTCTGCAAGGAACAGTTTAAGCAGCGTATCGGTGATATTCTGCTTGGCTTTGCCGTTTTGATGTTCGGTATGCAGTCCATGAGCTCTTCCGTAGGCTTTTTGAAAGAAAGCGAATCGTTTATCAGCCTGTTGACCGCATTCTCTAACCCGCTTTTGGGTATTTTGGTCGGTGTTGCGTTTACCAGCATTCTGCAAAGCGCATCGGCTGCGGTTGGTATTTTGCAGGCATTGTCCGTCACAGGGGCAATCGATTTTGCAATTGCTCTGCCCATTATCATGGGTATCGCCATCGGTGCCGCAGTTCCCGTTTTGCTCTCGGCACTTGGTGCAACCACGGACGGCAAGCGCACCGCTTTTATCTATTTGATCACGCAAATCATCGGCGTTGGCTTGATCGGCATTCTCTTTTATGCTACAGACGCCATCTTCCACTACAGTTTTATGGGGCCTGAGGCTTACATCATGAATCCCGTACGCATTGCGCTCATCAACACGCTGTTCCGTCTGATCATGGTGGCAATGCTGATGCCATTCACAAAGGAGCTGGAACGTCTTGTTGTGGCGTTGATCAAGGAAAAGGGTTCGCGTCCGCAGGACGAGGACATGATGCGCCTGGAAGAACGTTTTATCCAGCACCCCGCCCTTGCCATTGAACAAAGCCGTCTGACCATCAATTCCATGGCGAAAACTGCCGAGGAAAACCTAGTTGCTGCATTTGCTCTGCTGGATCACTACACGGATAAGGACTTTGACCTTGTCCGCGATTTGGAGCAAACCGTTGACCGCTATGAAGACGCGCTCGGCACGTATCTGGTGAAAATCACGGGTCGTGACATGACGTCGGCGCAGAACGAGGAGGTTTCCAAGTTCCTGCACACACTGTCCGACTTTGAACGTATTTCCGACCACGCCTTAAATATCGGCGAGGCCGCACAGGAGATCCATCAAAAGAAGCTGAAATTCTCCGACTCCGCATCGCATGAGCTGCGTGTAATCAGCTCCGCGGTAAGCGAAGTTGTCAATCTGGCTGTAACTGCTTTTGTCAAAAATGATTTGGTTACGGCTGCCCGCGTAGAGCCGTTGGAGGAGTTGATTGACAACCTCTGCGATGAATTAAAGCTGCACCACATCGACCGCCTGCAAAAAGGCTCCTGCACGCTGACACAGGGCTTTGTGTTCAACGATTTGCTGACCAACTTTGAGCGTATCGCCGACCACTGCTCCAACATCGCCGTGGCCATGATCGAATTGCAATCCGACTCGTTCGATACGCACGAATATCTGAGCAGTCTGAAGGACATGAAGGATGCCACCTTCTCCCGCTACTATACACAATACGCAGAGAAATACGTCTTATAACCCAATGGCTGTTAAAAAACTCCGTTTTTTAACAGCCATTTTTGTACACCGAAAAGAGGAACCACGCGACATCATCGCGCGGTTCCTCTTGGCGTGTCAAAATTCCGGGAAGCTCGCCAGGATGTCTTCCGGGCGCGGTGGGCGGCGGATCAGGCGCAGCTGTCCGTCTTGGGTGTAGAGATAGGTGGCGCAGGGTGACTCGCCCATATTTGCACCCATCCGCTCCATGACCAAAATGTCGCCGATCTCTGCCGTTGGCAGAAACTGATGCTGTAACAGCCGTTCCGACACCGTATAGGACGCACCATACGCATGATAAAATCCGAACACACTGCTTTCGCTCTGCTTCAGCACCTGCACCGGGCAATCGTCTTCTGGTGAAAATTTACAGCTCAGCTGACCTGCCGAAGCATCCAGACCCAAAAAGCGCCAGTGCCGTTGCTTTGCATCCGTGATCCTTGCGGCAAAGATGCCGTGCCTTGCCACTGCATAACCGCCAAACTGCGTACGCAGCGGTAATTGCTCCAGACCGACCGGCTTCAAAAGTTCTTGATACAGCTTTTGAAGCGCATCACTGAGTTTTGACAGATTGGGATCCGGTGCAAGCAGATGATGGGGATTTCCAAAGCAGCCGGAAATATCGCAATAAGCAATCTCTATGCCCTCTTCGCGCCGCAGCGTGATTGCCAACTCCATCAACAGCTTTGCCGTTGCTATCATAACGGCGCCATCCTCGCATTGATCGGCAAAATGTGCGTGTAAACCGATGCAGTGAACGTCCTTACTTTTCAAAATGGCAATTGCCCTTCTTATACTTGTCTGTGCCATGCCAAGTCCCTGTCCCTCGGTTTTGGCAAGCGTGCGGTGGCCGGAAGTCAGGCGTTCATCCGGGTTGTAGCGTAAACCCACGACCTCCGGCAGATTTTGGTAGCGTTCCATGCCCATGATTTGATTGACATTGTCCAGCAACAGTTGGCAGCCCATGCTTGCCGCCAGCTTTGCCGCTGATGCGTTGAGCGCGATCGGTGAATAGATGATATCCGTTATCTCTGCCCGTTGTGCAATCAGCAGTTCCGTTTCATTGGTGCATACCACACCCATACCTGCACGGTGTAAAATACGCAAAATAGAAGGATTGGGCAGACAATGCACCGGAAAATACTGATGGTGACCCCGATTCCATGCAAATGCGCCGCAAATCTGCTCCGCCGTTTTGGCAATCCCCGCCTCGTCAAACACAAAACAAGGTAAATGCTCCACTTCCCACAGCCGGGTCAGTGGCATAAATAATGTTTGCTCGTTAGCCATGTCGTGTGTTGTTCTTATAAAGCGTCAGCAGACCCTTTAGCAGCAGGTCGCTGTCATAAATCATCTCGCGGCGGCACAGGGGCATGACAAATTTAGAAATTCCGCCGGTGATCACCACCTTGGCCGGTTCTCCCAACTCTTCCTCCATCCGGTCGATCAGGCCGTCCAGCATAGATGCCGCGCCCAGCATAATGCCGCTGCGCATACAGTCCACGGTATTTTTGCCGATGGCACCGCGGGGCTTGTCCAGACTGATGCCGGGCAACTGCGCCGTGCGGCCGCTCAACGCTTCCATGGAGATCTTGACACCGGGACAGATGCAGCCGCCCAGATAGGCTTTGTTGCGGTCGATGGCGGTAATTGTGGTAGCCGTTCCCATGTCTACAATCAGCAGTGGCGCGCCGTATTCCTTCACCGCCGCCACGGCCGCCGTAATCAAATCGCCGCCGACCTCTGTCGGGTCGTCAATGCGAATGTTGATACCGGTCTTGATACCCGGGCCAACGATCAGACAATCGCGGCCAATCAGCTTTTTGACCGCCGTGCGGAAGGAATTAAGCACCGGCGGTACAACCGAGGCAATAATACTGCCCTCAATTTTAGAGCAGTCCACCTCAAACAGCTCCAGCATATTTTTTAGTTCCATGCAGTATTGGTCAGAGGTTTTCACCGTATCTGTCGCCATACGCGCATGAAACAGAATGTTTTCTTTTTCCACATCAATGCAGCCCAGCACGATGTTGGTGTTGCCAATGTCGATTGCTAAAATCATGTTGTACCTCCTTTGCGCAATTCACACGTTACGGTTTCGTTTTCAATCTTTATAATGCCATAGCTGCCGCTGGCACCGGGGTTGAGCATCCACAGTCCCGAAAGCTGCTCGCAGTATGGCACATGGGTGTGTCCAAACAGTACCACCTGTGCCTGCGCTTCGCGCGCAGCCATTTTCAAGCGCAGATAGCCAAATTTGACATGGTAGCGGTGTCCATGAGTTGCAAAGATCCGAACACCTTGCCGCTCACACTGTACAACAGGTACACCGCTGGACGGACTGTCGCAATTGCCGACGACGCGGAGCACCGGGATGGACGGAAACAGGCGCGCCAACTGTTCGGCGTCGCTGATATGGTCACCCAAATGAAAAATCTCATCCGGCTGCTCTGCCTGCACCGCCCGCTGCATGGGGCCGATTTGCCCATGGGAGTCGGATAGCACCAATATTTTCATCTGTCAGTTCCTCCGGTTCTATTTATTTTCTCGCTATCATATAGTATAGCATCATTTTGTGCAGGAGGCAATAAGATGCGCGCAGAAAAATCCAAATCCGATTCCAACACTCTGCCGTTTTCCGAAAAAGACATCCGCCGCGTGCTTAGCAGCTCTGCCGGGCAGCAATTGCTGCAGCTGCTCAGCCAGTCCGGCGGCAATGAATTAAAGCGGGCGGCAGAGGAACTGAAAAAAGGTAACATTGATGCAGCAAAGGAAATCTTGGCACCGGTCATGAACTCTCCGAAAGCGTCTACTCTGGTAGACCAAATTAACAACTCCGATGGAGGGAATTGAGGATAAGCTGGGGCAGCTGCTCAACGACCCAAACAGCATGGCGCAGATCATGTCCATGGTGCAGAGCCTTGGACTTGGCGCGCCGCCGGAAGAAAAAGAGGACACTGCACCGCCACCGAATGACGAGATGCTCCGCTCTGTGCTGCAAATCATGCAGCAGACACAGCAGGACAGCCCAAGGGAAGAAGCCCTGCTGAAAGCGCTCAAGCCGTTCCTGCGGCAGGACAGACAGAAGCAGATGGACAAAGCCATGCAGCTGGCGCGAATGGCACGCCTTGCAGGCTGTGCCATTCGCAGCTTTGGGCAGACAGGAGGTTTGGCAGATGTATAACCGCTATACGCCAAATTCCAGCGGTGGCTACCAGCGGCAGAGTGTTCCCTCTCCCCCGCCACCGCGGCCGCCGGAACCGCCACGCCATCCGGAGCCGCCCCCTCCGCCGAAACCACCGCGTCCATCCGAACCACCGTGTCCGCCGGAGCCGCCGTGCCATCCGGAGCCACTGCGTCCAGCCGAGCGCTTTCAGATCCCGCTTTTGAATCGGCTGATTCCGGCCGGGATGGATACGGGCGACTTGCTGGCACTGCTGATTTTTTTGCTGCTCCTGTCGGAGGGCAACGAGGATTCGTCCACTGTTGTACTGACCCTTGCAATTTTTCTTTTTCTACAATAAAGCGTGGCTGTTAAAAAACCAAGTTTTTTAACAGCCCAATTTTTATGTTGTTTCTTCCCGCTGCATTTCCCGAAGCAAAGAAAGCACCATGGGGATAGTACATATCGTACACAGAACATCCGAAATCGGCTGCGCGATTTGGATGCCCAAAATGCCGATGCTTTGCGGCAGCAGCAAGACCAGCGGAATCAAAAACAGGCCTTGCCGCGCCAGACTCAGGAAGGATGCACGGAAAACCTTGCCCGTTGTTTGCAAAATCATATTGCTGAATATCATTATGGACGACATCCAGACCGTCGCACACTGGCAGCGCAACGCGAATGCGCCATACTTTACCACATCCGGATCGCCCTTGCGGAAAATTTCCACAAGCGGTTCGGCAAACACGACTTCCACAGCGGCAACCACCAGCAAAATAACAAGGCTGAGCTTTACACCGAACCAGAATGCGCGGCGCACACGGTCATAGAGCTTGGCGCCGTAGTTATACCCGCAGACCGGCTGAAAGCCCTGCCCAAAGCCAATGGTGACGGAGTTTGTGAAATTGGTAATACGGTTGACAATGGACATGGCCGCAATTGCCGCATCGCCAAAAGGCTTCGCGGCAACATTCAAACAGGTAATTGCAAGCCCCGCAATTCCCTGCCGGCACAAGGACGGTGTTCCGCCCACAACGATGCTCTTGAAAATCTCACGCGAGGGCTTACAATACTTCCAGCGAATTTGGACAATGCCAACGCGGTGGCATTGGTAGAACAAAATAAAAAAGCTGACCAGCTGGCTGAGGATCGTTGCCAATCCCGCCCCGGCAATTCCCATATCAAACACAAAAATCAGCAGCGGGTCGAGCGCAATATTCAAGATACCGCCGCTGACCAGTCCGATCATGCCATAAAACGCATTTCCCTGAAAGCGGAGAAGATTGTTCAGCACCAACGATGCCGCCATATAGCTTGCGCCAATCAGGATAAAGCGCATATAGTCCACCGCATAGGGCAAAATGGTCTGCGTGGAGCCGAGCAGATGCGCAAGCGGCTTTAAAAAGCACAGCCCAATCACCGTGATCACGCCACCGGCGAACAGTGCAAAGAAAAATCCGACAGACGCCAAACCGTTTGCACGTGCATAATTCTTTTCTCCCAGCTCACGCGAAGCGCTGTTCCCTGCGCCCTGTCCGAAGAAAAACCCAACCGCCTGAATGATCGACATCAGCGCAAACACGACCCCGACTGCACCGGAAGCGCTTGTGTTGCCAAGCTTGCCGATAAAAAAGGTGTCCGCCATATTATAAATGGTGGTAATCAGCATACTGATGATCGTCGGCACCGCCAGCTTGCACATCAGCCGCTGCACCGGCTCCTGCGTCATCTGCCGGTATTTTTCCTCCGGCGATAACTGCTTCATATCGAACAACTCCTATTGTTTCTATCTCGGTTCTATTATTTTTCTGACAAGCGACCAATGCCGTCCTTCACACGGCGAAGGGATTCCTCCTTGCCAAGCAGTGCGCACAGTTCGGTTGCGCCGCCGGGCGTGGAAGCCTTGCCGGAAACTGCAACGCGCAATGGCCAGAGAATAATGGAATTCTTCACGCCCTTTTCCGCCGCCAGCGCGACCAGCGCTTCATATAGTGCAGCATTGTCCCATGTGGACAAATTTTCCAGCACCGGTAACACGGCTTGCAGGGAATCCAGAGAATTTTCCGGATTGGTCTTGGACTTCTTGTGGGTATACAGCGATGTGTCATAGTCCGGCAGCGCTTGCAGGAAATCCACACGCTCAGGCAAGTCGGTCAACACCTCACAGCGCGGCTGCACAAGTGCCGCGACCGCGTGCAGGTCGATCGAGGGATTGGTAATGACACTGCGCAGATACGGCTTCGCCTTTTCATAGAAAGCATCCGGGGACAGTGCCTTGATATATTCCGCGTTCATCCAGCGCAGCTTTGTAATGTCAAATACGGCGGGCGATTTGGAAATGCCGGCGATGTCAAAAGCCTTTACCAGTTCATCAAGCGTGAAAAATTCTTTTTCCGCCAGTTCTCCGCGCGGCGACCAACCGAGCAGTGCCACATAGTTCAATACAGCTTCCGTCAGATAGCCCTGTGCGATCAAATCCTCATAGCTGGGGTCACCGTTGCGCTTGGACATTTTGTGCTGTGCATCGCGCATGACGGGACTGCAATGGACATAGGTGGGAATCTCCCAGCCGAATGCCTGATAGAGCAGGTTATATTTTGGTGCAGAGGACAAATACTCACTGCCACGTACCACATGGGTGATGCCCATCAAATGGTCGTCCACCACATTGGCAAAGTTATAGGTGGGCAGGCCATCGGACTTGAGCAGAATCTGATCCTCCAATTCTTTATTTTCCACGGTAATATCGCCAAAGGATGCGTCATGGAACGTGGTTGTTCCCTCCTGGGGAATCTTCTGACGAATGACGTAGCTTTGCCCCGCCGCAATCCTTTGTGCAATTTCTTTCTTCGTCAGCTGCGCGCAGTCGCAATGGTGCTTTTGCACGGTTTTTTCTGTGTTGGCTTCCTCGGTGTCCTGCTTCTGGCAGAAGCAATAATATGCGCCGCCGCGTTCCACCAGCAGCTTTGCATACTTGCCGAACAAATCGCGCCGCTCCGACTGGATATACGGGCCGACCGGGCCGCCGACATCCGGGCCTTCATCATGATCAAGGTGACATTCGGTCATCGTCTTGTAAATCACGTCCACCGCGCCCTCGACCAGACGTCCCTGGTCAGTATCCTCAATGCGGAGAATAAACTTGCCGCCGTGGCTTCTGGCAATCAGCCATGTATACAGCGCCGTGCGCAGATTGCCCACGTGCATATATCCTGTGGGGCTGGGTGCAAAACGGGTGCGAACCTCGCCCTTTGGGATCCGTGCCTCCATTTGTTCAAAGAAATCCATTCGATTATCCCTCCAAAATTCTTTTTTCATTATTTTACAAATAAAATGGGGTATCTGTCAATGATTTGTTGAATTTTTTGTGAGATTGTGGTAAGATATTATATTAGTGGGTAAAAAATTTGTGCTGAAATCAATTTTGGCAGAGAGGATGTTATTTTACATGGAAGAAGCTCGCAAAAAAAGAATCTTTTCCGGCATTCAGCCCAGTGGCGATCTGACGCTTGGCTCCTATATGGGCGCAATTAAGAACTGGGTCGCTTTGCAGGATGAATATGAGTGCTTGTATTGCATCGTCGATATGCACGCAATTACGGTTCGGCAGAATCCGGCCGATCTGCGCCGCCGCACCATGGAGCAGCTGGCACAGTATTTGGCTTGCGGCCTTGATCCGCAGAAAAACATTATTTTCATCCAGAGCCACGTGCCGCAGCACGCGGAGCTGTCCTGGATTCTGGGCTGCTACACGCAGTTTGGCGAACTAAGCCGCATGACGCAGTTTAAGGATAAATCCGCCAAGCACGCGGATAACATCACAGCCGGCCTGTTTACGTACCCTGTTTTGATGGCGGCAGACATTCTGCTGTATCAGGCTGACCTTGTGCCGGTAGGTGAGGATCAAAAGCAGCACGTGGAGCTGTGCCGCGACATTGCGCAGCGCTTTAATTTCAATTATTCCGACACTTTCACCCTGCCGGAGCCGTTTATTCCCAAAATGGGCGCGCGAATCATGAGCCTTGGCAAT
>CAMDZY010000050.1 GCA_945910975.1 uncultured Clostridia bacterium
TCGTAGTACATTTCTGTTTTTTCGATTACCCCAACTATTGACAAAGAGCCACTTTCGTTTTGATACAGCCCCTTTTTTGTTATGCGGTGGTTTGTCGCAGGATGATTTGATTGTGTTCAGAATCCAGCACAAAGGCGAAGCCCTCGTTGGCGCAGATCAGCTTGTGCAGATCCGCCTCGGTCAGGGTGTAGCCCTCCCCTTTTACGGCCACGGTGCCGTCAACCGCCTTTCCGCGCACCAGAATCGTCAGCGGTTCGCGGGTGGCAATGGACTGTTCCAGCGTGAGGAAGAAGTCAACCTCCAGTGCCAATGCGTTGCCGGGCAGGTCAAATTGGGGGCTGAGGTACAGTGTGTGCGCAGTTTCGGCATTATACAGGGCATTGCCATAGCAGATATCCGCCGAATAAGGGTTCAACGCCGCATCGCAGACGTTGTCCTTGACGGTGCCGCCGCTGAGCCGAACGGTGCCGCCGTTTTTGTCCTGGATCCCCGCGCCCTGCGGCGCTTCATTGCCGGAGATCTCGCCGCCGTTTATAATCAACCGGCTGTAAGCACCGGTCAAATAGACCGCGCCGGAGGTTCTGGCATAGTTGCCGGTGATTTTGCCGCCGTTAAGAATGACGGTGCCATACAGCTGCTCGCTTTTGCTGCTGATGTAGATCGCTGCGCCGTTGGAGGCAGCGGCGCCGTGGTTGCCGGCATTGCACAAAACGGTGCCGTCGTTGATGGTCAATGTGCCATAATTGACACGGAACATGGAACTGGCAGCGACCATATTATAAAATTTATTGCCATCTATCGTGATATTCTCCAGCGTCAGGTAGCCCGGTTCCTCGTAGCTGGCGTTGCCGTTGCTGAGCACGACCATATAGCCGCTTTGGAAGGTATCGCCACGCATGACACGCGCGCCATCAATTCCTGCCAGTGACCAGGTTTCTTCCCCGGTGATGTAGACGGTATTGACAATGTAAATCCAGTTCCTGCCGCCCGCTACCGCATTTTCCTGCAACAGCTGCTTTGCCTTGGCAAAGGTCGCCACTGCGGTCTGTTCGCTCAGGCCATCATTTGCATCGCTGCCGTTCTTGCCGTCAAGGTAAATTGCAGCGTCCGCGGCAACGGCCTTTTCAAGGACAATGGCGTTATCGCGGAGTGCTTGCAGGTAGATTCCCTGCAGGTCATTTGCTATGTGGAATGCCGCCAAATCTTCTTTCGTCAGTGTATAGGCATTGCAGCCGGTTACCGGCACGGCACCCGGGCGGAGCAGCGCCAATTCAAATTTCATGCTGCCGCCCACAGTGGACAGGGGCGCTTCGGCGATGACGGGTCGATCGACGGTCGCGGTATTGTTCTGGAATATGGCGCCGTCGATCCGCAGCGCGCCTTCTGCTTCGGGGCAAAGCCGGACGGCAGAGGTGTTGTAGATGCAGATGGCACGTCCCTTGGAGCGTTCCGTTGCCCGGAATGCGCCGGCTCTAAGCCGCGCGGCGGAGTTGAGCAAAATCATGGCGTTGACGCTTTCGCAGTCCTCAAATACCGTACCCTGGAACGCAATGGAATTGTTGACGCTGTTGTCGTAGCAAGCGCCGCTGCGCGCGTTTTCCCCGCCGCAGTTGACGATTTTGCCGCCGTTAAAGCAGAGCGTTGCGATGGCCGAATAGGTGCTGCTGACGGCGGAGGTCGCGTAAAAGCCGGCGGAGAACGGATTGGTTCCGGTTGCTCGGCAGTTCTCGATCAAGCCGTCGTTCATGTAAAACGCGGAGTTGGTCTTATTTGTGCTGGTGGAACCGAGGTACACCGCGCCGTAAGCGGTATTGGCGGTGGTGGTCATATTGCGGATCGTGCCGCCGTTCATATGGACCGTGCCGCCGCCGATATAGATGCAGCTGTAGCCGGTCGTGGTCGTGTTGTCCGTGAGCAGCGTGCCGTCTTCGATGTTCACGGTCGCGCCCTTGCCGACCTGAATCATGTAGCCGCTCATTTTTTCCTCCGTGCAGCCCTTGAGGGTGATATTTTCCAGGTTCAGCGTGCCGTTGACCTGCACAATGCAGCCGGCATTGCTGCTGTCGCGGACGAGGTAGGCCGCATCGGAAATATCGCCGAGCGTCCACGATTCCTCCGTTCCGGCCGGAATGGTTACCGGATTGAGCACGCGGATGCAGCCGGTTTTGCTGCCGGCCAGAAGCTCCCGCGCGCGGTCGAAGGTCTTCACTGCCTCGGCAGGTGTGGTGCCGCTGTTCTCGTTATCGCCGTTTTTGCCGTCGAGATAGACATCCTCAAACGTGCCGTTGAACCACGCCGCATAAAGGTCGGTATCTGCGCAGACGGGGGTGTTGAATTTAAATGCGCTCGTCAATGCGGCATCCGTAAACCATCCGGCGAAGGCATAGCCATCCGGGTGGGTTGGGTTTGCGGGCTGGTCAATGGTTCTTCCATGGACAACATGCGCAGGTTCGATCTCGCTGCCGCCGTTGGAATGGAACGTCACAGTGTAGACATTATCTGCCCACGTGGAATACAGTGTGGTGTCACCGGTGATGGGCGTTGCAAAATCAAACGGCGTGGTCATTGCCGCATTGGCATACCAACCGGTCAGGTGCTTGCCAACGCGTTCGGGCTGCGGAAAATTGCCGGGGTCTACGGCGGTCTGTCCATGCATGACCTGCTGCGCTGCAATTTTGTAGGTGTTGCTGTAGGGATAGGAGAAGTTGACGGTATAGGTGTTTCGTGCAGAATCAACCTGTACGGTGGTATCGGCCGTGATATTGCTGACCACAAAGAGATTTTGCACATTGGTCACGCTTGCGCCGTTTGTTGCAGTGGCCGTGGTGGGATGGTAGCCGGTTTGCCCGAGCGCATTAAATGTGACGTACTTTGTGCCCTCTTGCACGGCAATCTCATGGGTCAAGGTTCCCTCATGGTAGAAATCCAGATTTTCGCCCACAAGCGTCAGCCGATAGGTTGCGGGTGTGGGTGGAACTTCCTGCTCCACCGCCAACACGCCGATGGTGAGGTCAGCATCGACCTGAACGGTATACACGCCCGCCTCATTCGGCTGTAAGGGCTGCGTTCCGGCGGTCACGCCGACCAACTCATAGCCCTCGGCTACGGATACGGTAAACGATAGTTCTTCCCCGGCGCGCACGGTGACGTTTTCGGTCGGTTGGCCGTTGACCAGTGCGGCGGCGTGTTCTGTTTGGAATGTGACAGTATATTCCGTGATCTGCTCCGGTTTCAAATTCTCCAAAAGCATAATCATGCGGGCATACTGCGCGCGGGTTCCCTCCCGCTTTGCACCCAGTACGACCTGCGAATGCTCGGCAATGCCGGTGATGATGCCGTTGGAAACCGCCCAGGTCATTGCCTGTACGGCATACTTGCTCACCTGGTCAGCATCCGGGAACGTGTCCAGAGAAATCAGGTCATTGGAGTTGTAGTCGTTTTGTTCCGCGTAACGGTACAAAAATGCTGCGGTATCTTGCCGTGTGACGGCCTTGCCGGGGCGGAAGGTGTTGTCTTCGTAGCCATAGGCTATGCCGTTTGCGGCCGCCCAGCTGATTGCATTGGTGTACCAGCGGCCGGCGGCCACATCGGCAAAGTCCGCTTTCTGCTGTACGGTGGGTCTGCCCGCCAGACGGTACAAAACGGTGACGACCGTTGCACGGTCGAGGACACTGTTGGGCGAAAATTCGGTTTCGGAAATGCCCGCCATGAGTCCGCTTGACACGGCAAAGTCAACGGCGGAGTGATACCATCTGCTCGTGTCGACATCTGTAAAGGCAGCGCTGGGGCAGTTGTGCGGAATGCTCCCCTCCACATCAAACGCTTGCGCGTCTACCTTTTCCGCGCCGTTATATAAGTTGCCGGGGGCGATATGGAAGCAATAGGTTCCCTCCTCACCGGAAAAAACGGCGGTAAGTACCGTGGATTCCCCTTCCCCGGTGGACGCCCACACGGCGGTAATGCTTCCGGCCGTGGCGGTGTTGACGGTGCTCACGCCGCTGCTGCCTGCCGGGGAGGAAGCGCTGACCAGCTGCAAGCCGTCGGGATAGGTCAGCGTAAGGCTGCCGTTGTTGATGGGCTGTGTCGCCGTCAGATTCAGCGTGAGTGTGCCGCCCTCGGCGGTGATCTGCGCCGAAAGCGTGCGATCGGGTTGTTCATCCGGTTCGGTCGGCGCGGCCATGGCGGGCATGGCCAGCGTGAGCAGCATGGCCACGGAAAGGAGAACGGAAAGTAATTTTTTCATTGCGATCCCATCCTTTCTTTAGCGTAAGCTGTCCGGAACGCAGAGAATTTCCGCGTCTTGTGTCGGCTGCTCGCTCCACGCGGCGGTGTCCGCCGGCGCGTCGTTGACGCCATCATACCGAATCAGCATGGCGCTTGCCATTTTCGCATTGGCAATGGCGCCGATGCGGCGGCAGTCGGCAACGGATGTGCCGTCTTCATTCTTTTTTAAGCCGATGCGGTAGACGGTTGCGCCAACGGTGTAATACAGATCGCCGTCATTGCGGTTGTACAGCAAGCCTTGCGCGTGTCCGGTTTCGGAAGCGCTTACACCGGTGGTGCCATAGGTACTGTAGCTCAGGCCGAAGCCGGTGCTCGTGGTATAGATCAGGAAGGTGTAGAACCTGCCGCTGCTGCTCACTGCGCCGATATAGTCGGTGGGGACGCCCTTGTAATCCTTGGTGAACATATAGGCAACGCCGGTCAGCGTGTCGCCCTCCAGCAGGCTTGCAAGGTTGAAATAGTTTACGTTGGTACTGCCAACCGGCATCAGGCACAGCCTTTGCCCACCGGCCAGCACGAATCTGTCCAGCGTGGGCGCAACGGTAATGTCACTGAAATTATAGGTGCTGCTAAGCTGCGTACTGTTTTGCACCTGTAATGTTTTGCCGTCAAGCTCATACAGTGCGCCGCCCACGTTGCCGTAGATATTTCCGCCGTAATACGCTGCATTTTCCAGCGGCGTGGCAAGGCCGGACACCTTGGTTGCGGTCGCATCGGAAAGATCTACCGTTGCCCACATCAACGTGTCGTCATTGCCCTGCACCGCAGCATAGACATTGTTGTCCGGTTGATCGTCCGGGTCTTCGATATCGGGATCGCCGGTGCCGTCCAGGCTGACGCGGACACTTTTGATATTGCCGGCATAGTCCACGGCGGCCACCACAAATTTTTCGCCCTCAATGCCGTCAAGGCTCAGCCGTACGGTGGAGCATTCTCCCATGGCCGACTGGGCAACGCCGGTGCGCGTCAGGGCGGTTTTGCCGGTGCTGTCAAACAAAATCACCGCAGCAAGATTGCGTGTATCCTCGGCTTCCACGGTTAGGTAGTCGCTTCCGCCAAACAGGCTCTTTTCATAGTGAACCGAATGAATGGTGGGAATGGTGTTGTCGATGGTGACGGTCGTTGTCCAGCTTGCGCCCTTGCCCAAGGCATCCTCGCGCAAGAAGCGTTGGCCCTGTGCATCAACACCGGTGTACAGCTCCGGCGCGGCGGTGCAGGTCACGTTGACAACCGTGCCATCCGGCAGCGGGTTGCCCGCTGCGTCCGTTCCCAGCCAACCTCTGGAATTGCTGCCCAGCTTCACTCTGGAGGTTGTCCCCTGCCATGTGTTGCTGCTTGACTGGTAGTACGCCGCCGTGGGCGCGGTGAAGGTCTGCCAGTAGACCTCGCCGGTTTCGGCGTTGGTGATGCTGGTTTTCATCTGCGCCGCGTTGCGGATCATGGACGGACAGGCCTGATACAGGCTGTTGCCGTTGATGGCGGACAGGACATAATTCTGCTCGTGGCTGAAATTGTCCTCGTCGGCATACAGGTTGAAGCCAAAGACGTAAGCCGTGCTGCTGCCGGACAGACGCTGGGTCAGCATATTGACCTGATTGTCCGAACTGATGTAGCTGTTGTCCGGATCCAAGCCGTAGAAATGCTCCACCAACTCGGTACGATCAAACATGGATGCGTCTGTGAAATTGCCGTAGAACGCCAAAAACGGAACCGTCAAATCACACGCGCCAAACAGGCGCACATAGCCCTCTACATAGCCGCCGTTGGGCGTATGGTCGGCAAAATACTGCCGGTCTTCTTCGGACAAGGTGATGGTGACGGAAAGCCTTGTGCTGCCGTTTGCATCCACGGGAATCTTGGCCGATGCGGTGTCGGCGCTGCCGCCCACCAGCTTGCGCAGCAGCAGGTAGATGTCCGCAGAATCCACTGCGCCGTCTTCGTTGAGGTCTGCTGTCGAGCGCTGCTCCTCGGTCAAATCGGAAAGACCGGCAACATAGTCGCTGAGCCGCTGCGCATCGTCCCGGTCGACCTTGCCGTCTGCGTTGAAGTCATAGAGGTAATCTGCATTGTCTGCGACAACCGTGACGGTTGGATGCAAGGCGGTTTCGTGGGTACTCATATATTGGCTGCCGTCGATGCGCACGATCTTCGGCGTCAGGGTTTGCACCTCGGAATAATAGGTCAGCTCCTGTCCGGTCAGATTTTGGACGAAAAAGGAGAAGCTGTAGCTGCCGACTTGCGCCGCGTCATCGCCAAGCTCTGCCTTGACTTTGCCGTCTGCGCCGCCGTCCATCAGGAGATAGGCAGGTGTCCGGAGAGCTTTGGCCACATTGGCCAGACCGGCGCCTTGCTGCCGCACGCTATAGGGCAACTCCGATTCCGGGTCTGTCAGCGGTGTTGCGGTGGACATCAGCAGGCTTTGCACCAGCGCGCGTTGGCTCAAGCCGGTTTTTTCCGCCAGATCGTTCTCGCGGACGTACTGTGCGACCACTGCACTCTGGCCGGCAACAGACGGTGCGGACATGGAGGTGCCGCTGTTGATGCCGTAGCCGCCGTTGACGGTGGAGTAGATATTGCCGCCGGGTGCGGTGATTTCGGGCTTGATGGCAAGATTGCCCGTTGTTCCCCAAGAGCTGAAATCGCCCATTGTATAGCCGTCGGGGTTGTCCATGGTGAGGATATTTTTTGTGATCCGTGCCGTGCCGGTAGCGGAAACGGCAAAGATCGCAGCTGCGTCGCGCTGTGCGATGCAGGCACAGGGGATGGTGGCCGTGGAGCCGGAAAGGGTCATGTTGAATGTACCCGGTATATTGTTATAAATGATGCAGGCCGCCGCACCGGCTTGCTCGGCCGCAACGTGCTTTTCCGCAAAGGTCTGTCCGCCACGGGAAACAAAGACGATTTTCCCTGCTACGTCCAGCCCGTCATAGGCCGCCGGCGCGCCGTATTTGTCCTCGTCCGCCTCGTCATTGGGATCGCCAAGGAACACATATTCCAGCTCCCGGCCGGATGCATCGGCTGTGGTGTCCAGCGTAGCCCACGGTCTGTTTTGCCCGCTGCCGCCGTCATTCACGACCAGCTTGACACCGGAGAAGATGCCCCCGACGCCCGTGACGCTTGTGTTGACCGCTGCAGCGACGGTGAAGGCATTGGTGTAAGAGCCGGACGCGCCGCCGGTCTGCATACTGACATCCTCGGCGTAGTTCAGTCCCTGTCCGTCGGCGTAGCTGTTTTGCGACCAATAGCCACCGTTGCCGGCGGAGAATGTGACCACGGTGTCCATGTTGGCAAGGTTGTCCATAATGGTGTCGATGTAGGCAACGCCTGCATAGCTGTTGCCGGGAACCGATGCGCCGATGCTCAGGTTGACGGCATCGCAGTCGAGTGCAATGGCGTCCTCGATGGCCAGCATATAATCATCGGCATATGCGCCGCCGCCCTTGCCAAAGACCTTCATGGTCAAAATCTGCGCATCCGGTGCAACACCGACCACGCCGTTTTCCTGCGGAACAAACGCAACCGCGCCGTTATCGGCGACCTGCTTAACATAGCGGTTGGCCGTTGCGATGCCGGAAACGTGCGTGCCGTGGTCGCCCTGCGTGTCGTTGTCATGGGTGATGTCCAGATTTTCATCGATATAGTTGAAGGCAAACGCCAGCTTTTCGTTGTGATACACATCGTCCGCGCACAGTGTGTTGCCCTGCTTCGCCCAGATCTCATAAGCATGAAGTCCCGGAAGCACCTGCGCAAGGGTCGTTTTGTCCAGCAGATTATAGTCGGACACCTTTTTGCTGTTTTCGATCGCGGTCAGCTCCAGACTATAGCGAAATGCATCGGCGTCAAAAGACGGGTGGTCGGAATCCAGACCGGTATCGATGATCGCGATCCTGCTGCCTGCGCCGGAGAAGCCAAGCGACCAAGCCGTCTGCGCGCCGACCATGCCGGTGGCGGTGAGGGTGTTTGGCTCTGCGGTTTCATTTTCCATAATCTCATAGCGCGGGACAAGGTACACGCCCGTCACTTCATCGCCGTATGTATCGGAAAGATAAGACTCCAGCTTGTCCAAATCGCCGTATTGCACGGTTGCGGTGAATGCGTTGGCGACCATGGTCAGATTGGAACGCAGATGAAAGGTGCCGTTGGTGATGACGTTGGCAACGATCTGTTTGGCCAGCTCGTTCTGCGTCTGCTTGAGCGATTGCATATACGCCATCGCCTGCTTATTGCTTTGGACGCCCTTGGTGGAGTAACCGCGCTCCACCGCAGAGGGCTGGGAGAGTGCCACAAAGATGCGAACTGTGTCCGTCGGTGCATATTGGCTTTCCTCTGCGGGCGCTTTTGTCAGGTCTGTGCCGACAATCGCATCGGCGCTAAGCATAGAGGCGTCTACCGGCGTGAGTGGCAACGGCGTTGTGCCGCTTGCAAGCACGATCCCGGAGAACACCGGCAGCAGCAACGCCAAAATCAGCACAACGGCCAAAAGACCTGCGTGCTTGTGTTGTTTCATGCACGTTCATCCTTTCTGGTTTTGTGAAAAAGCGCCGTTTCGCGGCTTATCTGCGCGATATGCACACAGCCCAAAACGGCGTATTCTTTGTCAACGAATATACGCTATTATTATACTGAATCTTTGCAGGAATTGCAATGCCGAATTTCAGGCTGTCAAAAAAGCCTCGCAGCGTTCGCCGCATTGACGGCAAATCACAGACGCCCGATGAAAACAGGCTTTTTAACAGTCCTACCGGGTTTGACAAAATTTCTTAAATCTTGTTAAAAGTTTTTCAAAAACTCTTGACAAGTTTTATCCTATCTGTTATCATGTTTTATGCAATCCTTATTTGCAAAATTAAAAGCTGCTGCAAGGATTCTTGCAACAGCTTTAATTCCCGATTATGTCAGCAGCAGGAAGCCCAACAGCAGCGCACCATACTCCACGGCCAGTAAAATCGGCAGTCCCACGCAAAACAGCGGGTGTGTAGCCTTGTGGTGCAGCATCTCCATGGCCGCAGCAATACCGATACAGCCGCCGATGATGCCCAGCACAAAAATTGCCCAATCCGGCGCACACCAGCTGCCCTTTTCCATGCGGTACCTGTCAATGGCCATGACTACAAAGCCGACAATATTGATTATAAATAAGTAAATCGTTAAAATCATCGCGCACCGCTCCTCTTTTCTCGGCCTGTCGAAAATTTCATTTTTCGACAGAGCTCTTCTCTCATTTGCCTGCCGCGCATCGTTTAAAATACAGGAATAATTCAATATGAAATTTATTATATCCGCATTTTGACGATTCGTCAACCTTTAATTTGCACTTTTCCCTTTACGTACCGGAAAATGTACAGTATAATAGGTGCAAAATTGCAAGCAGCGGAGGTAGACAATGAAACAGGCAAAACAAAAAACTTCCAAGCGGGGCTGGGGCGTTGCACTTGTGGCGGTTGCGGTGTGTGGATTGCTGTTGGCGGGCGTTTTGTGGGCGATTTTCTCGTTGAACGGCAACGGCGAATCTGCGCAGAGCTACACCAGCGCGGATGTGGAGCGCTATCTTGCAGAGCAATGGCCCAATTACCCGCTTGAACAGGTGCAAGGCTCTGCCGTGCACGTGCGCGGGACAGCGCAGATCACCTATGCGCAGGCGGAAAAGTACGGCGATATTTCCTACGACGCGCAGATGCTCGAAAGCTATGTCCGCACAGCCGGCGCCATTGCAGCAGGCTTGCAGGCCGAGTGTGGCTTTGACACGGTGCAGGTGGTTTTGGAGCAGTATTCCTCTGACGGGCAGGTCATTTTCACCGCCGCGTCAGACGGAACGGTGGACGTGTGCTGGGAATAAAACAAGATTTTCATAAATTATTTCGACTTTTTCCTTGAAAAATGCGCGCATTTGCGCTATTGTATCCGTTGTGCGGAATTTCCGCAATGAGAGATCGGAGGAAATCAATTTATGAAACATCAATCGGACAAAGCCCTCACAGACCGTGAGCCGATACGGGTCGGCGGTCTGATCGTCGGCGCGGCAATTTATTCCCTCGGCGTCAACCTGTTCGTGGTTCCGGCCAACCTGTATGCCGGCGGCGTGATGGGTATGTGCCAGGTCATTCGTACCGTGATGACGCGCTATCTGCATCTAAACTTTGGCACGCTGGATATTGCCGGTATTTTGTATTATATTGTCAATC
>CAMDZY010000051.1 GCA_945910975.1 uncultured Clostridia bacterium
GCGCGGAATATGCGGAATTGGAAGAAAAAATTGCATATTACAAGCAACTTTTGACCGATGAAGCGATGCTCCGCAACGTGTTAAAGGACGAATTGACCGCAATTCGCGACAAATACGGCGACGACCGTATCACGGAGATCCAGGATGTCGAAGACGAAATCGACATTGAGGATTTGATTGAGGAAGAGGACTGCTGCTACACGCTGTCCAACACTGGATACATCAAGCGCATGAGCGTAGACAGCTACCGCAGCCAGAAGCGCGGCGGCCGCGGCGTGAACGCGCAGAATTTGAAGGACGAGGACTTTGTGGAGAACCTCTTTAGCGCATCGTCACATGACTTTATTCTCTTCTTTACCAACATCGGCAAGGCGCACCGCGTCAAGGGCTACCGCATTCCGGAGTGCAGCCGTACCGCACGCGGCACGGCCATCGTGAATGTGCTGCCGTTGGAGTCGGAGGAAAAAGTGACTGCCGTGGTTCCCACACGCGAGCTGACCGGTGACGAATGCCTTGTGATGGTGACAAAGAACGGCACGGTCAAGCGCTTGCAGCTGAAACAGCTCAACACCGCGCGCAAGGCCGGCATCCGCGCTTTGACGCTGGACGAGGGCGACGAGCTGATCGCCGTACTGAAAACCAACGGCAACAACGACATTTTTATGGCAACCCGCAACGGCATGGCCATTTGCTTTAATGAAAACGACGTGCGCTTGATGGGTCGCGATGCAGTCGGCGTGCGCGGTATCCGCTTGGACGAAGGCGACCGGGTGATTGGCGCAGAAATCGCCGCTTGGGGCAAACAACTGCTCACCGTCACCGAAAACGGCTACGGCAAGCGCACAGAAATGGTCGAATATATGCGCCTGAACGAAAACGGCGAACGCGGGCCACAGGGTCGCGGCGGCAAGGGTCTGAAAAACTACGCCACCAGCGAAAAAACCGGCGCTGTGGCCGGCATTTTGATCGTGGACGACAACGATGATGTGATGCTGGTGGAAACCGGCGGCGTGATCATCCGAATGTCCGCCGCAGATGTCAACATCTACAAGCGCGGCACCATGGGCGTGCGCCTGATGCGCGTGGCCGACGGGAACCGTGTGGTCAGCATCACCCGTGTGGCGCAGGAAGAAAGCGCCGAAGACGGCGAACAAACCGACGAATAAAATGAACCGGTGGGGATAATTCCCCACCGGTAGGTAAAATAATGAAGACAATAACTTTATATACAGACGGCGCGTGCAGTGGCAACCCCGGTCCGGGCGGCTGGGGCGCGATTCTGCAATATAACGGCGTAGAAAAAGAGCTATCCGGCGGCGAAAGCGAAACCACAAACAACCGCATGGAGCTGACAGCCGTCATTGCAGGGTTGCAGGCACTGAAAGAACCTTGCATTGTAGAATTATATTCTGACTCTAAATATGTCATTGATGCGCTGCAAAAGCGCTGGGTCTATGGTTGGAGGGCGCGCGGTTGGGTGAAATCCGACAAAAAGCCTGCGTTGAACGTGGATTTGTGGGAGCAGCTGCTTGCCTTGTTGGAACGGCATCAGGTTCGCTACCATTGGGTCAAGGGTCACGCGGAAAACCCCTACAACAACCGCTGCGACGAGCTTGCGGTCGCACAGAGCCGGAACTACAAAAGGAACGATATATGAAACAGTTCTCTATCATCTTAATATGTTATATCATTTCCGCAATTTCTCTTGCGCTGACGCTGCTGTTCCGGCTGGTCTGGAATGTACACAGCGTGCGCAGCATCGCGTTTTGCGCGTTTGGTTTGTCGCTGCTGGTAGGGACGGTTTTGCTGTTCGGCAGAAGACGCCGCAGATGATTATTTTGTGACATGGGAAGTGACATTATATGAGCAAACAAACAAATTTGTCACCGCTGGGAGCCGCAACGCGCCGCTGCCTGCTGTTTCAATGCTTCGCCATCGGCAGCTGGATGATGCTGTTGCTGGTAAAATTTGGGCTGGATTTTCCGTTTTCCAGCGAAATCGGCACCATTGCCATTTTCATCACGGCGGCTTTCGTGGTTGCGGCCATGGTGGCCATTGAGGTTTGGTTTCATAAGCTGCCACAGCTCCAGCCAGACACAAAATCCGTCCGCGATTCGGCGGAAATTGCGCAACACACCTATCTGGTGCTAACGACGCTTGCTTGTATTGCGGTGTTACTGTTACTCATGGCTGCGGTTTTGATTCTCTTTTTCCACAAAAAAACTTCCGATCCGCCCGTCGAGCGCTATTTCACCAACTGGCCGATGTACGTATTGTCCTTGTCATGGCTGGGACATCTGAGCTACCTGATTTTCGACGTGGTCAATTTGCACCTGTGGAAAAAATTGCAGCGCAGCGCAGAGGAAACGAGCGAAAGCTGATTGCTGCATCGCTTTTGAATAGGAAAAGGGGACTGTTTTTTGAAACAGCCCCCTTAAATTTTTAACGCAAAAGCAGGTAATCGTCCTTGCGCGGCTTGGGTGTTGCGTAAGGCTTGGCAGGGAACCCAAGCAGGCAGTGGCCGATGCCAATGTAGTTGCCGGTGATGCCCCAGCTTGCCAGGAGCGCTTGGCCTTCAGGCGAGGAAAATTCTTCCCGCGCGCGGTGGATCCAGCACGAGCCGATGCCCAAGCTCCACGCGGCGTTCATCAAATTGCCCATGACAAGCGAACCGTCCTCCACACAGGTGGGAACGTCGGCGTTGGCAAGCACCACGCACACGGTCGGTGCGCCGTAAAACGGGTGCAGATCGGGGTTGCCAAGGATGGCTGCGTTCATGCGCTCCAAGGCGGCAATTTCCTCCGGCGCTTGCAGCACGACAATTTTCGCGCTCTGTTTTCCCATGCCGCTGGGTGCGTTCATTCCGGCGGCAAGAATTTTGTGCAGCGTGTCGCTGTCGACGCGTTCGCCGGTATAGGCTTTGCAGCTGCGCCGCTGGGTCAATGCCTGTAAAACGTCCATTTTTTATCCTCCTTATCGACATATGCGGAGCTTTGTTGCCAAAGCTCCGCAAAAAATTTATGTACCGAAGAAACTAAAGTGCATATAATCCTTATATCCACTGCGCCAGTAGATGCCGCGGGTGAAGCCGTATTTTTCAAAAATCTTTTCCACCTCGCCGCCGACAGGGAAGGAATATTCGCTGCGGCTCGGGTCGAAGAAGCTGCCGGTGATGGCGTTGCCGTTGGGGTCGCAATAGTAGTTTTCGTCCCAGTTGATGTCGATGGCCAGACCGGGGGTGTGCTCAGATTTGCTGCACCAGCGATAGCCGCCAAGGCTGTGGATGGGTGGCTTGGAGGGCAGCGCGTAGATTTCTGCAAAAATTTGCTGCACGGTTGCGGCGATGTTTTTGTGAATGGTCAGGTTATATGTCCGCGTGATTCTTTGCTTGTTGCTGCCGATGTCCCAAACATTGACGGTGATCGTTGTCAAATTCTGCTCGGCTTCCGCGCTGGAGCTGTAAACCAAGCGGGGATCGTCAACGTAGCGGCCAAAAATGCGGTTGCATTTGCTGCTGTAGGTTTCGCCTTTATATGCTAAATCAGCGGCACTTTGTGCGGTCACAGTGACAGAAGCCTTCTTTTGGTTGCAGGTGACAACGGACAAAACGGCGGTGCCGGGGCTTTGCCAGGTGGCAAGGCCGTCCGTCGTGACGCGGATGACGGCGGGGTTATTCGATACCCAAGTCATCGATTGATTGTCCGCAATCTCGGGCGCGATGTCGGCCTTGAGCAAAAAGCTCTGGCCACGGCTGAGCGAGGTGGGCGCGGCGGTAATTTTTACGCCGCTTGGCAGAAGAAATTTGTCGTTCTTTACCAGTGCGCGGTGCAGTTTCGAGAAGACCACGCAGCACTCGGCACGTGTGGCGCCGGACTTGGGTGCAAAGCGATAGGTGCCGTCACCGTTCGCAATGCCGCTGAGAATGCCGGTAATTTGCAACAGATCCACGGCGTCGCTTGCCCATTTGGCGATGATTTTTTCATCGGCAAAATCGCCGGTGTACGGTGTCTGTTCGGGCGGCTTGAAGCTATAGCCCAAAAAGCGGGAATAGTTTGCCACCAGCACGGACATCTGCTCGCGGGTGACAGGCGAATCCGGCGAGAAGGTAAAGTTGCCGGTGCCTTTGGCTACGCCGTTGTGAACGGCCCAGCTGATATAGGGCGCATAATAGGCGTTAGAGCGCACATCGGTGAAGAATGGCTGATTTTCCTTCCATTGTGCGGCCTTCACACCTGCCAGCCGACCCAGAACCGTCACAAACATCCCGCGCGTCATGCCGGCGTTCGGGGAAAAGGTCGTGTCACTGGTGCCGCTGAACAGACCCAGCGAACAGACATCTTGAATATATTTTGCAGCCCAATGGTCTGCCGTATCGGTAAAACCGCCGCCGGCCAGCGCCGTTGCGGGAAATGCGGCCAGCAGAATTGCCAAGCAGAGCATCAAAGCAATCAGATGTTTGCGCATAATATGCCTCCGTTACAATTTGTTACTATTATGGTACAAAATTTGTAACCACGTTACAATTGGCAAATTGCACAAATTTTTCAGAAATTTTTGGAAGATTTGCACGTTCTACCGCAGCTGCGCAATTGCCTGCTGCAATGCACAAAGCAGCTGCGCAACCTCCGCTTCCGTCGTAAAGCGGCAGAGCGAAACGCGGATACTGCCGTCAATCAATTCCGGCGCGATGCCGCAGGCCTCCAAAACATGGCTGCGGTGTCCCTTTGCGCACGCGGAACCTGCCGACACATAGACCCCTTGATCCTGTAGGCAATTGATCAGTCCCTGACTGCGCACGCCGGGAACGGACAGGTTGATAATGTGCGGCGCCTGCTGTGCACCCAACAGTACAACGCCGTCCATTTTTCGCAGACCGTCCTGCGCCAAGTTGCGCAGCCGGGTCATTTCGGCAATGTCGGCGCGCAGATTTCCCGCCTTGCACGCCGCGCCAAAGGCCGCAATCGCGGGCAGCGCTTCCGTGCCGCTGCGATAGTTTCTTTCCTGCCCGCCGCCCAAAAGCAAGGGGGGCAGCGTCAGTCCCGGCCGCAGATACAATGCGCCTGCGCCCTTGATGCCGTGAATTTTGTGCGCGGAAACGGAGATCATATCCGCGCCCAGCGTTGCGGCGCGGAACGGGATTTTGCAAAAGCCTTGCACCGCATCGGTGTGAAACAGCGCGTTTGGGCAACGCTGATGGGTCAGCTTGGCCATTTTTTCAATCGGCATCACCGCGCCGGTTTCGTTGTTGACCATCATAATCGAAACCAGAATGGTGTCCGGCCGCAGTGCCTGTGCCAGCTGCGTCAAGCTGACTTGTCCGTTGGCATCCGGCTTGAGATAGGTGACGTCAAAGCCACGCGCCTCGAGCTGTTGCAGCGGATGCAGTACGGCATGATGCTCCACGGCGGTGCTGACGATGTGCCTGCCCTGCTTTCCCAACCGCTGCGCGGCGGAAAACAGCGCCCAGTTGTCCGCTTCCGTACCGCCGGAGGTGAAAAATACGCGGTCGGCCTGTGCGCCCAGTGCCTCCGCCACCGAAAGCCGCGATTGTTGCAGCAGGCGGCTGGCTTCAATGCCCAGCCGGTGCAGGCTCGACGGGTTGCCCCAACCATCACATAACGCGTGATTTACCGCCTCGACGGCTTCCGGACAGGGTTTTGTGGTAGATGAATTGTCAAAATATGCAATCATAAATGCTCCTTATTTTCCAACGCAAAAACGTTCAAAAATTCGATTGGTGATATCCTCGCGGATGGTGCGTCCGGTGATCTCGCCGAGCGCCGACATGGCGCCCTCTACGTCCACCAGCACCGCATCCGGCGTCATCCCGGCTTGCAGCGACAAAAGCGCGGCATCCACCGCCTTTTGCGCACGTTCCACGGCGCCGGCCTGCCGCGTGTTGGTCAAAATAGAACCGTCACAGGGAACCTGCCCGGCGTAACGCTCGGAAATCAAGGCCTCCAGCTGCGCCAGCCCCTGTCCGTTCTTTGCGGAAATTTCTAAAATCGTGTCGAACGGCAAATCGGATGGCAGCACCTTCTGCTGCAAATCAGATTTGTTGATGAGCGCAATGGCCTGCGGCGCCGACAGCGCCGTGTCGATGGCACGCCGGTCGGCATCCTCCAATGGCTGCGCGCCGTCGCACACAAACAGTGCCAAGTCGGCCTCCTGCGCGGCTTGCTCACTGCGCTGCACGCCCAGCGCCTCCACCTTGTCCGCCGTTTCGTGAATGCCGGCGGTATCGATCAGCCGCAGCAGCACGCCGCCGAGCCGGACGGTCTGCTCTACGGTGTCGCGCGTGGTTCCGGCAATGTCGGTGACGATCACGCGCTCAAATCCCGCCAGCGCGTTGAGCAGGGACGATTTGCCCACGTTTGGCCGTCCCAAAATCACCGCGCGCACGCCCCGGCGCAAAATTTTTCCGCGCTCAAAGCCGCGCAGCAGCTGCCCCAGCCGGTCGGAAATCTCCTGCAACACCTGCGCGGAGAGCACAAAGTCGGGAATTTCCTCGTCCGGATAGTCCAAAACCGCGTGGAAATGGCTGCAAATGTCCACCATCTGCTCATAGAGCGGATTGACCTGCCGATACATCGCCCCACCCACCTGCATTGCGGCATTGGCGGCGGCATCGGCGGTTTCGGCATCGATTAGATCAATGACAGCCTCGGCCTGTGTTAAATCCATCTGCCCATTTAAAAATGCCCGCTTGGTAAACTCGCCGGGGCCTGCCTGTCGTGCTCCGGCGGCAAACAGCGCGTCCAATCCGGCAGCAAGCACCGCCGGCGAACCGTGACATTGCAGCTCCACCGTATCCTCGCCGGTGTAGGAGTGCGGCGCACGGGTGTAGACTGCCAATGCCTGATCGATCACGCGGCCTTTCCGATCATATAATGTGCCAATACACAGCTTGCGGTTCGGCGCTTCCTCCAACGGCACACCGGATTGCAGCCGAAAAACCCGTCCGGCAACTGCGGCACACCCTTCACCGGATAATCGTAAAATGCCAATCGCACAGGGCTGCGCCCCGGTCGCAATGGCGGCAATGATATCTGACATATTCAAACTCTCCTTGTTTGGACGGTAAACTTCTTCATGATACATTATTATAGCGCGCCGCACAAATTTTCACAAGTGCGAATGTATCATTTCACCAAATTTGGCAATCATACTTTCAAGAGGTGAACGCCGCATGACCCACGAAAATATCACCGCCCTGTTCGGCATCACCGGCGATTTTGTTGCGCGCAAGCTACAGGTTTCCGGCTATACATTATATATATATGCAATTGACGGCCTGACCTCCGGCGGCGACATCTCCGACTTTGTCGTCAAACCGCTGTGCGAAAGCCTGTACGGCGAGTCGATGGAGCAGCTTTACCAAAGGGCGCTCTACGCGGTCGTCTACAATTCGGTTGCCGATCCGTGCAAGGACTTGGACACGGTGGCGAAAAAATTGGTCAACGGCTTTTGCGTGGTGCTCTTTCCCGGCGTCGGTGCGATCGCATTCGAGGACAAAACGTCGGAAAAGCGCAGCCCGTCGCCCCCGGAGGTGGAAAATACTGTCAAGGGAGCGAAGGACGCCTTCACGGAAACCGTCCGCACCAACACCAGCCTGATCCGCCGCCACCTGCGCACACCGGCACTGCGGTTTGACGAACAGGTGGTCGGGCAGCGCAGCTTGACCAATGTGTCGGTGGTCTATGTCGACGGGCTGACCAATACGGAATATGTAACGGTGATGAAAGAACGTTTACAGAGCATCGACGTTGACGGCCTGCTCTCCCCTGCCGCGGTCGAGGAGTACGTGACCGGTAGCCGCAAGACGGCCTTTCCCCTGCTGCAATACACCGAACGGACGGACAAGTTTTGCGAAAGCCTGCTGGCCGGACGTGTGGGATTGCTGGTGGACGGGTTGCCGCTGGGGTATCTTGCGCCGGTCGATTTGGGGTATCTGATGGCGTCCCCGGAGGATCGCGGGACGGATTACCTGTCGGCATCCTGTGTCCGTGTGATTCGTTACGCGGCACTGTTGGTGTCACTGCTGCTTCCGGCGCTGTATATCGCCATGGCGAGCTTTCATCAGGAAATGCTGCCGACACTGCTTCTGCGCTCGATCATCGAGAGCAAGTCGATGGTGCCGTTCCCAACGGTGCTGGAGGTGCTGGGTCTGCTGATTGCCTTTGAACTGTTGCAGGAGGCGGGTGTTTCGCTGCCGCAGTCGGTCGGGCAGTCCATTTCCATCATTGGCGGACTGGTGGTCGGCACGGCGGCGGTGGAGGCCAAGCTGATCTCTCCGGCGGCGCTGATCGTGGTGGCAGCGGCGGGCATCTGCGGCTTTACCCTGCCGGGGCGGGAGTTTGCCGACGCGGTGCGCCTTTGGCGGTTTGCGATCGCGCTCTGCGCCGGGTTTGCGGGTCTGTTCGGCCTGACGGTCGGCAGTTTGCTGCTGTTGATCCACCTGTCCGAGCTGACCTCGCTGGGCAAACCGTATCTGGCGCCGTTTTCCGGTCTGCACGGCGCCGACGCCATTGTGCGTCCGCGTCTGGTCACGCAAAAATATCGCGACCCGTCGCTTCATCCGCAAAACTTGCGCAAGCAGAGGTGAATTATGAAAGGAATTGTATGTACGATTGCTATCTTTGCAATTTTAGCGGCATTCGGTCTGCTGCCCTTTGAAAATCACGATGCCGCCGAGCTGACACCGGTGGAAACGCTTGCGGCAAACTTTGACGCGTCCGGCGTCACGCTTACCGGCGATGGCGGGCAGCATGGAACGGGTGCGACTTGGGAACAGGCGGTGGCGGATTTGAAAAATTCCACAAAGGGCGTGGCGTTTTTGCAGACCGCTAAGAAAATTGTTCTGTCCGGCGATTTGTCCAAAGCATTGCAAACCGTTGCCAAAGCGGACGAGCTGCGCCCGGCGGCGGAGCTGTTTCAAATCGACGTTGCGGGCGATGTGAAGGCGCTGGGCGAATATTTGCAGACCAGAAATTCCCCCGTCACATTGCAGGAATTGCAGGCCGCGCTTTTGTCCGGCGAGAACACCCAATTGCCGCGGTTGAAGTCGGACGGCGAAACGGTGCGCCAAGATGAATGAGCAAGGGCGCCAGCTGGGCGCATTCTTATTCTGCGCACTGAGCGTACCGGCCATGATGCTTCTGCCCTCACTGCACCCGGCGTTGGTGGTGGCTGCAACGATGGCGGCGTGTTGGCTCTGGCAAATGCCGGGGCAAAAAAACAATGCCGCCATTGTTGCATGGGGCATGGCGCTGACGGCGGTTTTGTGTCTGGGCGCAGTGGTGCGATGGGCGCAGAGCGCCTATCCCAGCGCCAAAAATGCGTGGACATTGGGCTTGATTTTGCTGGCAATGGCGGCGTATGCATCGCGCGGCGGCTTGCAGCCGCTGCTTCGGACAGGCGCGATCTGCTTTTTCTTCCTCGTGGCGCTGGATGCGACGGTTTTGGCATTTGGATTGGGCAATATTACAACGGTTCGCCTTGCCGTCTGGCATAAACCCGACAGCAGCGTGCTGCATTTCGTTTGGCTGCTGCTGCCGCTGGCGGCATACCAGCTTGGTACGCCGCAACCCTCCGGCCGTTGGCGCGCGGCCTGGGCGGCCATCTGCATCGTACCGTGTTTGGTGTGCTGGCTCAGTCTGTCGGGAGCGGTGGTATCCGGCAGCGAGTTCCCGTTTTATACGCTGACCAAGTCCATTTCCGTCATCGGCGTCATGGAACGCTTTGAGGTGCTTCTCTCCGCCGCCCTGACTGCCGGGATCTTTTGCCTGATGGGAATTTTCACCCACATCTGCGGCGACACCCTGGAAAAACGCGTGCCAAAGGCGGGAAAAAGCGCATACGCCCTCACCTTCGCCCTCGGCGCCGCCGCTTCCCTGCTCCCCAAAGCGTGGTTGCAAGCGGCAGTGGCAGGACTTGCCGCTATATTTTGGGGTATTGTGCCGATTGCAACACAAATTGTGGGGTCGCGAAAAAAAGATGAAAAAAATGAAAAAAAGTGTTGACAAATCGTTCCCAATTTGGTAATATATCGGAGCGCGTTGCGAAAGGCAATGAAAAGCACAAAAAAATCTTAAAAAAAGATAAAAAAGTGCTTGACAAACCGAAAGCAACCTGCTATAATATAGAAGTTCGCTGCCGCTGAGGTTCCGACCGATGAAGCCAGTGGTTTTTATAGGCTACAGATTGTAGTATGTACCTTGTAAATTAGATAATGTGAAACATGAACAAGCACCTTGGACAATTTAAAAAGTTGTTCAAAAGTCAAATTGATAAGATTTGAAGCGAGAATAGCCAACGAAAAATTCTTGAGTATAAGCTAGAGCGAATACTTGATGAAATGATTTTAAACGGTTCTGCGGAATCGGTTAAGATAAGATTTTATTGAGAGTTTGATCCTGGCTCAGGACGAACGCTGGCGGCGTGCCTAACACAT
>CAMDZY010000052.1 GCA_945910975.1 uncultured Clostridia bacterium
CTCGGCTGTGGGTTTTCTGTTTTGATTCAGGCTGATATCACTCCGACCCACCAGTGTGACATTCCCGATGGTTGTCACCTCGTCACATAAAATAGTGATACCGTTTTCTACCAGTGCAGCTTGCAGCTGTGCCGGGGTGTAGTTGGGTGTGTCGGTATAAAAGGAGTTGTCGTGATTTCCATAGGAAAAAAACACGCCATATTTGCATTTTATATTGCCCAATTCCTGACAAACCGCCCGCATATCCTCCAGTGTCGTCTGTTCCTCAAAAATATCTCCCGTCAGCAGAACCACATCCGGGTTCCGTTGGCTGATTTCTTCGCAGGTACCGGTCAAACGCTCCGGTGTGGTCAAGTCGGTCGTGTGAACATCCGCCAGTTGGACGATAGTAAATTGGACGTCCTTGTCGGTATGTAGCGTGTAATCCGTACGCACCACATGGAACATATTATACGCGCCCAAGCCCAGCACCAACGCGGTCACGCCAAGCGCCAGTATGCCGGAGGAACAAATCAGACCGACCTTGCGATTGTGGCGGGAGAACGTATAAGCCAAATTTAAAATTGCGGAGATCACCACAAAGTGCAGCAATATCAAGGTATACATACTGCTTATTTGCAGCATCGGAAGCGCCAATGCAACGCTGAACAGCCAAATCCAGACGTTTTGTCTGCCGGTCGGCTTTCGATCGCGCCACAGCCTGAACAGCCGCCGCAGATAAAAATGCAGATAGGCGGCAACGCCCAACAAAATCAGCGCGATCATTGCGTAAAACGCAAATTGCATCTCAATTTCACTCCTTTTGGCGCAGTTCTTTATTATTGTAAAGGATTCTTTCCCGCACGTCAACATTTTCGGCGGGAAAAATCTGCTTTTCCGTTTAAAATGTCAAAGACGGCTGCGACCTTGGCAGACCGCAGCCGTCTTTCATGCTATCTGTAATTGCCGTCACCCGCCATTGCGCGGTAGACACGGTTGAGAAGCTCGTAGAAGGTTTTGTCGATCACCGGGTTGGCATCCATCTCCGACATCGATTTCAAAAAAGAAACCGCCTGTTGGCTTGGCAGATCGTGGACGCCGGTAATATTGGCCGCCGGCATATTGACAAGCAAGCCGGACAGCACCCGAAGCATGGACTGGATCAAAAACAGATGCTGGTTCTGCTCCCCCGGCAAGATGCGCTGGTTGGGCTGCAACACAATCAGGAGTGGCGCAGCCTGCATCTGATCGGTGCGTGATTGCTGATATTGCCGGGTCAGTTGCTGCCATGTCGCAAAGTTTGCCACGCCGGTCGCCGGTAGGCCGACTGCGCGCTGATAGTTGCGCACGGCATTTTTTGTTTGCTGGCCGTAAGTCCCATCGGGGATGATGTTGGAAAGGTTGCCGTTGTCGGTGTCGATCATGCGCAGCATCGTCTGTAAACTGCGCACCGGTTTGCCTAAGTAAAAGCTTTCCGGAACTACCATGTAATCACCTCAATCCTGACTGCCGGGCTGCAAGCCACCGGCAGGATACTGCAAAAAGCGGGACGATTCGGCAAAATCGTGCGCTTCTCCGGAGCCGTTGTTTTCCGGGAAGTTGACCTCCGAGCGCAGCACCGTGTTTTCGATTCCGGCAAACTGGTCGTAAATCGCATCCCACGTGGCACGGCCGACGGTTCCGGTCTGCGGAAGTCCCGCATATTCCTGGAAGCCAAGCACCGCCTGACGGGTCGCCTGACCGTAAATTCCGTCAACTGCCAGCGGCGGCACAGTGTCCACAAACTGTGAGATGATTGACAGCATATACTGTAGGTGCTCCACATCGACGCCCCGGCTGCCGACCTGTAGTGCTTCGGGATACTGCCAGTTGATGCCGTAAAACCGTTGCCCCTCGGAGTTCAATTCCGCCAGCCGTGTCACGCCTACATAGATGCGCACCAGCTGATACCACGTTTCCCGACCCACGATGCCGTCTGCGGCCAAACCAAACACCTGCTGGAACTCCCGCACGGCATTTTCCGTGGCCTCGCCATAGATACCGTCCGCCGCTACCTTGGGGATCGCAGGATAGTTTTGCGCGATCCGGTTCAGCTCTGCCTGCACCACCACGACCTCCGGCCCGGTGGAGCCAACCTTGAGCGGTGTGCCGGGGTAAGAGGGCGTCGGATCCTCCTTGGGCGCATTGCTGACGATCTCGATATCATCTCCATAGTAATGGCGCAAAATGTCCACCGAATCGTAACCCTCTCTGGCCAGATACTCCGACCCCCACTGGCTCAGGCCATCGCAGGTAACCGTTGTGCCGTTGCAAAACTTTGCGGCCAGCGGTTCCACAACGCCGGCGCGGCGCACATAGCTGTCAAAGATTTCATCCACAATGTCGGAAATCGGTTGAAAAAAGCTGCGTCCGTTGACAAAATTCTGGTCATAGGCGGTTGAGGACGTAATATCAAACGGATAACCGCGGCTGCGGTAGAATTCCGTATATACCCGATTCAGCGCGAAAGAAGTGATCGCCAAAATATTCGCGCGCAGGGCGCTTTCGCTCCATGTGGGATAAATCTCGCTGGAGGCAACATTCTTTACATAGTCAGTGAACGGAACGGTCACATTCTCCGCCGGTGCGGAGGGTGCGCCAAGATGCACGGTGATATAGTTTGGTATGTATGGAATGACTGTCGGCATAGGCACCTCACAAATTCTGCGGCGGCGTGTTCAGGTTCTCGGTCTGATCCCAATTTTCAGGCAGAAGTGTGATGGGAACCAGTTGAAAATCCTGCTGCGTGGTTACGCCCGGGAAAATTTGAATGTTTCTTGCCGAAACGCCGATATACTCCGGGTGATCGACCACGGCATCGATCACCGCAAACGGCTTGACGGTTCCCGGCGAAAGGCTGGCGCTTTCGTCCGGTGTGGGAACCGCCAACGGCGCTGTTTTTCCGCTGATGTCGGTTGTCCGGGTGGCCAGCAGACGTCCGCCCTGCGTAATTACCACAATGGCGCCTGCAATGGGAAGCTGTGCGTTTGCCGTGTATACGTGTGTAACAAAATACCCCTCTGACATAGAACACCTCCAATAAAATTCTCAGAGTATTCTATGCCGTAGGGGGCAAATTGGTTACAGATAGGCCTTCATTTGGTCAATATTGGCCTGCTCGGTCTGCAAAAGGCGGTTGGACAGCGCGGAAACCTTCGGATCCAGCACCCCCATCGTGCGGATGGACTGGATGCTTTTGATCATGCCCTTTGTGTTTCCCTCGATCATCATCTCCGCTACCCTTGAGCGGGAGCCGTCCGATTTCATCTTCATGGAGGTTGCCATCATGTTCCCCCATTTTGCAAATGCGCTGAGATTTTTGGGCGTTCCGCCGTGTTCATGCAGCAATTGGTCGGCCTCCTGATAAATCGCGTCATATTCCCGCAGCTGGCTTTGCAGCACATTATGGAACTCGCCCGACATACCGCCTTTCATCACCGAATGAATCCCCACCTGACCCATTTTTGTGGTCTTTCGAATTTCATTGAGCATTTCACAATCCTGTTGCATACGATCACCTCGGGATTAGTGTTTGACTTTTTTCGGATTCTATGCAAGCGATCCGTCTTTTGGCACATACTATGGCAAACAGGAAAAGAGGACAAACGATGGAATATACCATGCAAATTGCGGGATTGCAGCGCACACTGCCGCTGTGCAAGCTGAACGACGAGCTGATGATCGGCGCATTTGTGATTTTCGGTGATCCCGAACTGACCACGGCGGCCGCCAAGGCGCTGCTGGAGCGTGCGCCGGAATATGATTATATGATCACCGCAGAATCCAAGGGGATCCCGCTGATTCACGAAATGGCGCGGCTGGACGGTAACCGCCGCTACATTTTGGCGCGTAAAGTTCCAAAGCTGTATATGCAGCATCCCATGCACGTCACCGTGCGCTCCATCACTACAGCCGCCGAGCAGACATTGTATCTCGACGGTCAGGATGCCCGGCGCATTGCAAACAAGCGGGTTTTGATCGTGGACGATGTGATCTCCACCGGCGAATCGCTCCATGCGCTGGAAGCGTTGGTGGAAAAGGCCGGCGGCATAATCTGCGGAAGAATGGCTATTTTGGCAGAGGGCAACGCACGCAGCCGGAAGGATCTGATTTATCTCGAGCAGCTTCCCCTGTTCCGTGCTGACGGATCGCCGATTTTAGATTGACAAAATTCCCCGGTTTTATCCTGTTATAAGATAAAACCGGGGGATTCTTTTAGAGCGATTGCCGAATTCTGCGCAAAATGATTGACGGACATTTCTTTTTTTAGTATAATACTCAACACAAAGAAAGGGGCGATCGGGATGAACAGAGCCATCTATTTTGCATTGTTCGGATATCTGTCCGGCAGTATTTTATACGCAAGGGTTTTTACCCGCCTGTTTGGCAAAGAAGCTCTGTTGGAGGAAAGTCCGGATAAAAATCCCGGCACGTTCAACGCGTTCAAGGCCGGTGGTTTCTGGTGCGGCCTGCTCACGCTGGCGTTTGATTTGCTCAAGGGCTATTTGCCGGTGATGCTCTATCTGCGGGGCGCGTTCACGCAGTGGGGGCTGGCGCTGGTTCTGTCTGCGCCGGTGCTTGGGCATAATTTTTCCGTTCTCTACAAATTTAAGGGCGGCAAGGGCATTGCCGTCACCTTCGGTTGCCTGCTGGGACTGCCGCAGGTTCTGCCCGTGGGCATTCTGGCGGCCGGATTTCTCTTTTTCTCGCTTGTTCTGTGCATCACCCCGCACTATCACCGCACGATTGTAGCATATTTGTTCGCCGCGCTAAGCATGGTTTTGCTGCGCGTGGCGCGTGGGGTACGATACGGATTTTTTATTTCCACGCTGGCCGTCTGCACCCGGCTGCTGCAAAGCAAGGAAGCAAAAGAAAAATGTAAGGTGGTTTTGCCTTGGAAGCGTTAATCTTATCCTGCGGAACCGGCGGCGGACATAATGCAGCAGGCGCCGCCATCATGGAGGAGCTGCAGCGGCGGGGGCATCAGGTGCAGATGTGCAATCCCTACACGCTGAGAAGTACGCGTCTTTCCCAACGCATTGACCATACCTACATTGGCTTGGTGCAGCGTGCGCCGTGGGCGTTCGGCTTTGTCTACTGCATCGGAAATCTCTACCGGCGCTTGCCCTTCCGCTCCCCGGTGTACTTTGCCAACCGCGCGATGGGCGATACGCTGGCGGAATATTTTGCCGCACATCATGTGGATCTTGTCATTATGCCGCATCTGTTTCCGGCCGAAATTTTGACCAATATGAAGGCGCACGGACACGCCGTGCCAAAAATGATGTTCGTTGCTACGGACTATGTCTGCACGCCCTTTACGGAAGAAACCGACTGCGACGCCTATGTGATTCCGTCTGCGGCACTTGCCTGTGACTTTGTCCGGCGCGGGATTCCGCAGGACAAGCTGCACCCGCTGGGAATCCCAAGCAAGGCGCAGTTTCACACGTCCTTGCCCCGGAGCGGCGCCAAGCGGCAGCTGGGACTGGACGAAAAGCGAAAGTACATTCTGGTAATTGGCGGCAGCATGGGCGCGGGGAGCTTGGTTCAAATTGCGCGCCGTTTGCTCTCCGCACCGCCGGAGAATGCCGGGATCATTGTTATATGCGGCAGCAATCAGAAGCTCTACCGGCGGTTGCAGAAAAAATTTGGCGCGCAGCTGATTTTGGTGCAGCAGACCGATCAGATGGCCGCTTACATGAAAGCCTGTGACTGGGTGCTCAGCAAACCGGGTGGACTTTCCTCCACCGAAGCCGCCGTTGCGCAGACTGCGCTGCTACATATCACGCCCATCCCCGGCTGTGAAACACGAAATATGCGCTATTTTGCCGAAAACGGCCTGAGCATTCCCATTCGCCATAGGCGGCAGCTCCTGCCGGCCTTGCAGGCTTTGTCTACGCCGGAAGCACAAACGCGAATGAAAAAGCGGCAACGCGAAGTTATCAACGCGCACGCCGCAGCGGATATCTGTGATTTGGCGGAACAGATGGTACAGATAAAATAAATACACAAAGAGGCTGTCTATGCAGACAGCCTCTTGATGTTATTTAGGAATCGAGAGAAATTAATAGAACTTTCTCTTGTTCTTACGAGCAGCTTCAGACTTCTGCTTCCGCTTCAGGCTGGGGCTGACGTAATGCTCTCTCTTCTTCACTTCCTGAATCACGCCAGCCTTTGCACAGCTGCGCTTGAAACGCTTGAGAGCATTTTCCAAGGATTCGCCTTCCTTAACGCGAATTTCAGACATTGATTTCCCTCCCTCCGACGCACCGGTTACATCCATGTGCTTTCAGGGCCGTTTAAACGGCAGTGTTTATTATAGAAAACTTTTCGTCAATTGTCAAGTATAATTCCTACAATTTCCGCAAATATTTTCAGCCTTTTTTCAAAAACCGTAAGCTCGCATTATTTTGCAATCAAATTGATCAATTTATTCTTTACAAGAATGACCTTCACCAGGTTTTTCCCCTCCACGAACCGTGCAACCTTTTCGTGGGCAAGGGCTGCGGCTAAAACGGTGTCCTGCTCGCTGTCCACCGGCACCACAACGGTACCGCGCAGCTTGCCGCAGACCTGTACAGCCATTTCCACGTTGGCATCGACCGTCTTGGCCTCGTCCCAGGTCGGCCATTCGTTTTGGCAAGCCATCTTGCCGGTTTCGGCGGCAAAGCCGAGATTTTCCCACATTTCCTCTACCATATGCGGCGCAAACGGGCTGAGGAGCAGAAGCAGCGTCTTTAATTCTCCGCGCGTAACGCCGTTGGCATAGAAATCGTTGACAAGGCTCATCATGGCGGAAATTGCGGTGTTCATTTTCAGCTCATCGATATCCTTTGTCACTTTACGAATCGTCTTGTGCATCGCCGTTTCATTCTTGGCGCTGTATTCCATGGAGTCGGTGCAGGCGTCCTGCAAATTCCAAACGCGATCCAAGAAGCGCTTAGAGCCTTTCACGGCTTCATTTGACCACGATACCGCCTTTTCAAAGTCGCCAATGAACATGATGTGCAGGCGCATCGTGTCTGCGCCGTACTGGTCGACGATGTCGTTGGGGTTGATCACATTGCCGCGGCTCTTGGACATTTTTTCGCCGCCCTCGCCCAGAATCATGCCGTGCGCGGTGCGCTTTTGATACGGCTCCTTGGTGGGAACAATGCCCAGATCGTACAGGAATTTGTGCCAGAAGCGGGAGTACAGCAGGTGCAGCGTGGTGTGCTCCATGCCGCCGTTGTACCAATCTACCGGCGACCAGTATTCCAATGCTTCTTTCGATGCCAGCTCCTTATCGTTGTGCGGGTCCATATAGCGCAGATAGTACCAAGACGAGCCTGCCCACTGGGGCATGGTGTCGGTTTCGCGCTGCGCCTTGCCGCCGCAGCACGGGCAGGTGGTGTTGACCCAGTCGGTCATCTTGGAGAGCGGGGATTCGCCGTCATCGGTCGGTTCATAAGAATCCACCTGTGGCAGAACCAGCGGCAACTCTTCCTCCGGCAGCGGCACCCAGCCGCACGTTTCGCACTTCACCATGGGAATCGGTTCACCCCAATAGCGCTGGCGGGAGAAAACCCAGTCGCGGAGCTTGTAATTGACTTTTTCCTTGCCGATTCCTTTTTCAACCAACCACTGCTTCATGGCGGGAATCGCCTGCTTGACAGTCATGCCGTTGAGGAAATCGGAATTGACCATGATGCCGGTGTCGTCCTTCAGCGTGAACGCGGCTTCCTCCACGTTGCCGCCCTTGACGACCTCCACGATCTCGCAGCCGAATTTCTTTGCAAATTCCCAGTCACGGTCATCGTGCGCCGGAACTGCCATGATCGCACCGGTTCCGTAGGTCACCAGAACATAGTCGGAAATGAAAATGGGAATCTGCTTGCCGTTGACAGGGTTGATGCCCATGACGCCGTCCAAACGAACGCCGGTTTTTTCCTTGTTCAGCTCGGAACGCTCAAAGTCCGACTTATGCGCGGCAGCATCCACGTAGGCGGCGACCTCGTCCCAATTGTTCAGCTTGTCCTGCCACTTTTTCACATAAGGATGCTCCGGAGAAAGTACCATATAGGTTGCGCCAAACATGGTATCCGGACGGGTCGTGTAGATCAGCAAATCATCGCCAAGTGTGGTTTGGAAGGTCACTTCTGCGCCGGTGGAGCGGCCGATCCAGTTCTTCTGCTGTGTTTTGACGCGTTCAATATAGTCCACATCGTCCAAATCATCGATCAGCCGCTGGGCATATTTGGTGATGGCCAGCATCCACTGGCTCTTTTCCTTGCGGATCACCTCACTGCCGCAGCGTTCGCACACGCCGTTGACCACTTCTTCGTTGGCCAGCACGCATTTGCAGCTGGTACACCAGTTGACCGGCATGGTGGTTTTATAGGCCAGACCCTTTTTGTACATTTGCAGAAAAATCCACTGCGTCCACTTGTAATAATTGGGGTCTGTCGTGTCAACGGCTCTGTCCCAATCGAAGGAATAGCCCAGCATTTTCAGCTGGTTGGTAAAGTTTTCAATATTCTTCTTTGTGACGATTGCCGGATGGATGTGATTTTTAATGGCATAGTTCTCGGTGGGCAAGCCGAACGCGTCAAAACCAATCGGGAACAGCACATTATAATTCTGCATCCGCTTTTTGCGGCAGATGATGTCCATCGCCGTAAACGGACGGGGATGGCCAACGTGCAGCCCCTGGCCGGAGGGGTACGGAAATTCAATCAAGCCGTAGAACTTTTCACGTGCATCGCCGGTTTTGGCCGCAAAGGGTTTTTCCTGCTCCCAGCGCGCCTGCCACTTTTTTTCAATCGCTGTGAAATCGTATTTCATTGTATTACCTCTTTTTCCGGAGCGTCTGCGGACGCTCACATTATCAATAACGCCCCTGACCGAAGGAAACGGTCAGGGGCGAAAAACGCGATACCACCCTGATGCGGCACACAGTTGCCTGCCATGCCCTCAGTGACCCGATGGGTCTCGCCTGTAACGGGGCAAACCGTGCCGCCCTAAACCGTTCGGGCGACCGACTCCGGGATGAGCTATCCCAAGGCGCTCTGCCGACTTGCACCAACCGCCGACTCTCTGAAAAAAGCGAACCTTGTCTTATTCCCTTCTTCGTCTTTTCCGGGTATATTTTACGCTGTCAGGGCTGATTTGTCAAGAGCGACCCTGATTTAATCTGCCAGAAATTGCTCCAAGTCTACCGGCTTGCCGTCGCTCCACAGACGCTCCAGGTCGTAGAACACTCTGGTTTCATCGGTAAACACATGGACAACCACACAGCCGAAGTCCAGCAGTACCCATGTGCCGCTGCGGTGGCCTTCTCTGTGAAGCATGGCCTCGCCCAATTCGCCTACCTTTTCATCGACGGCGTCGCACAGTGTCTTTACGTGCGTGTTCGACGTGCCGGTGCAAACCACAAAATAATCGGCCAGCGTGGAAACCTCGCTGATTTCCAGCACCTTGATTCCCAGTCCCTTTTTTTCGTCAAGCGCTTTTGCTGCCACAGCAGCGATTTGTTTCGGTGTATTCATAAGCAATCCTTTCTTTTATGGTGCTTGCGTTTCCGACGGCTCCGGGTCAGCTTCGGTTGGCGCCTGCGTTGGCTCCTCGCTCGACTCCTGTGTGGCATCCGTCGGTGTTGTATCGTCCGTGGGATCGGTGGGATCCGTTTCGTCCGTTGCATCGGTTGCATCTGTTTCGTCCGTTGCATCCGTTGCATCGGTCGGGTCGGTTTCATCCGTCGGGTCCGTTTCCGGTGGCGGATCAGGAATCGGATCGGTCGGCTCCGTTTCGGTGTCATTGCCATTGGAACCGCCCCAGCTACCGCTGTTACCGGAGCTGCCGTTGTTTCCGCCCTGCTGCGAGGCTGTGTAATCGTCAACAGACGGCACATTATCCCAGCTGCCAAAATCTTCCCGGGTGCGAATTGCCACATCAAACTTGGTCAATTCTCTGTCCACGGGCTTAAGGTCCTCGTTGATGAGCTTCAGCATGGCTTGCTCATCCAGCTGATAATACTCTGCACCCTTAATCGTAACGTTTTCACCGGGTGCGGTATAGCCTTTGAGCTGGTCCATGTCGCATTTTGACAATTGCTGTGCCAATGACTGCAACAGCTCTGCGTCCATGTCTGTCATAAGGTAGCCTGTGAGTTCAGCGGTTACGGATTCCAGACCTTTTTCTTCGGCTACCGCCTGGAAGCGGCGGATGATCTCGGTGATGAAATTCCGCTGCACCTTGGGACGTTCGGTGTTTTCATCGTCAAAATCGCGATAGCGCATCAGCTGGATGGCTGCGGTGCCGTCCACGTGCTGCTCGCCCTCTTCCAAATCGACCAAAACCGCGCCCTGGTCATCTTCCACATACATTTTCTGCGGGACGGTAAAATCAACGCCGTCCAGCGCGTCCACCGTCTTGCGCAAGTCGG
>CAMDZY010000053.1 GCA_945910975.1 uncultured Clostridia bacterium
TCGTAGTACATTTCTGTTTTTTCGATTACCCCAACTATTGACAAAGAGCCTTTTTCGATTACCCCAACTATTGACAAAGAGCCAAAATAGTTTTGCCGGGAGGCATGGCGTACGCCACCGCTTCCCGGCATTTTTTGATGAAAGTGTCTGCTTCCCTATCGGAGCAAGTTTTGCAGCCATTCCAAAACTTTAAATTTCAGCACATATTTTTCTTCGCCGCCGGAAATCAGTTCCTCCTCCGACCGCGAGAACCGGCCAACCTCGGCAGCCTCTTCCCAATCCTCCGCCGTGGCCGCTGTGCAAAGGCTCGGGAACACCACGCACCACCAATTGTGCCCCGCTCCCTCTCCGATGGAAACGCGTAGGGATAAATATTCACCGGCAGGCAGGGTGAATGTGTCATAATAACGGGTCGGAAATACCTCTTGTTGCAGGCTGACCGTGACATTGTCGCTGCATCCTGCCTGTTCTACAACCCGCTGCGCGGCCTGTTCCAAAACCGGAAGGCTCTGCTGTAGCCGTTCTTTCGCCACATCTACCCGGTCGCAGCCATCTGTCAAGCCGGACACCTCGGCCAGCACTGCATCGCGCACCTGTAGCTTCAAGGCCTGATCTTCCTCGGAATCCGAATTTGCCACAACGTGCAGGCGAATCAGCTTGTGGGACAGCGCCCGCTGCTCCAATGCGGCGTGCGCCACATACGCGCCGGAAAAAATAACTGCTACCGCAGCGAAAAAGCAAATTGTTCGTTTGATCATAAATTACACCGTCCATATGTAGATTTTGGATATCTACAGTATGGACGGTGAAATTCATTTTTATACGGTTGTTGCCAAATAAATGGAAGAATATTTATCCTTGAGCATGGTACAGGCAACCGTTGCATATTCAAAGGAATCAAAAATGCCAAACACAGCCGAACCGGAGCCTGTCATCTGCGCGCCATAAGCGCCATAGGTGAACATCACGGACTTGATATAGTTGATATCAAAGTGATCTTGCATGACAATCGGCTCAAATACATTGCACATACTGCCACCGATGCCCAAAAAATCGCCCTTTTGCAGGTTGACCAGCATGGAATTGTGATCCGGGCGGTTGGTGATCACCTGCGCGTCGATGGCTTTGTACAGTTCTGCGGTGGAAATGCCAAAATCCGGCTTGCAAACGACATAGTATAACTCCGCTTCACATGGCAGCTTGGTCAGTCGTTCGCCGCGTCCTTCTACCATGGCCGTGCCGCCCAAGACGCAAAACGGCACATCGCTGCCAATCTGTGCGCCCAATTCCGCCAACGCCGGCAGCGACAAGGGTGCGCCATAGTGACGGTTGAGCGCATGCAGCACGGCTGCGGCATCTGCGCTTCCGCCGCCAAGTCCCGCCTGGGAGGGAATCCGTTTGTTGATGCAGACCTCAATCCCGTCAGGCTCTTTGCCAATGCGGGCAAAATACACCTGTGCCGCTTTCCATGCAATATTTTCTGCATCCTGCGGCAGACCGTCGGTTACAAATTCACTTTCCGGCGGCGTGTCGTCATCCTCCTCACGCTCCGGCAAAATCTCACGAAAGCAATGCAGCGCCCAGCCACAGCCGGTGTCAAGCGTGATCATCACATCGTCATGGAGCGTAATTGTCTGCATCACGGACTTCAGGTCATGAAAGCCGTCCTCCCGCTTACCAAGCACATCCAGCGTCAAATTTACTTTGGCAAATGCGCCTTCGGTCAAGGTTGTCATTCTACGATTTTTCTTCCTTCCAGATAGTATCTCTTTTCACGGCTGTGCCCCATGGAGAAGGTTTTCCGGGGAAGAACGCCGTCGGCAATCACGCCACGGAACAGCTGGCTCTTTTCCATTGCGGGCAGCAGGAAGCCGATGGCATTTTCCTGCTTGGCAAGGCTAATCAGAGCATCATCGTCATGGATATAGTCGATCTCGCCGGCATTTTCCTTGAGATATTCATCCAAAAATGCCTGCAAAGCACCCACAGCAAGCTCAGACTTGGCACGATCCAAGTACACCACACCGGATTCCTCACCTGCGTACCACTTGACGGGGAAGCCGCCCTCTGCGCAGTAGGTCTGCTGCAAAGCCGCAAGCATTTTCTTTGCGTCCGTCTTGAACACAACACGGTGGATCGGTTCAAACACCTGTGCATCATCGTGGATGTTTTCCAGCTCGACCAGCGCGTAACGTGCCGGATGGTTGGACAAATCCTCACCTGGGTGATTCTTTTTCAGCTCTTCATAGCAGGACTTGGCAGTCGCCAGCGAATGGTTGCCGTCGCCAACGGCGAATACCATCGGGACACCCTTCAGGCCCTCATATTTTTCGCCGACCGTTGCAGAATATTCACGCAGGACTTCCTCAAATTCGTCCACGTCCTTACCCTCAACCAGCCAGCCGGCAATATGGCCGCCGCCTTCCATCAAGTCGAAGTCGTACAGCTTTTTCAAGTGTTCCTTCTTTTCACCCAGCGGCTCAATCAAGACCTTTTTGTGATCGTCGCAGAGCATCAGAATATGCGGCAATTCAATGGGTGCATCCCGGCGAACACGCTGACGGGGCGGGATGCGTTCGGGAACCGTGCGCTCTGTCGCACGAATGGCGGAGGTTGCACCGGCGGTATAGTCATAGGCATCCAAATCCACCATGCCCATCAGACCCTTGCGGATGGAACCGTTTTCCAGGGTGCGTTCGACATAGACAAGGCTGTGCGGATAAGTAGTGAACACGCCGTTTGCCATGTAATCCGCCATTGTTTTGTTGATGAGTGCAGTATGTGCGGCTTCCTGCTCGGTACCAAGTTCGGCTTCGGGCAGAATCAGATTGATTGTGGAAACGGCGCCCTCGGCGTTTTTGGCAACGCGCTGCCAGTATTCCTTGTCAGAGGTGAACTGGTCACAGGCGATAACTGCCCATTTTTCCATTGCATCCGTCTTGGGCATCAGAATATCAGCGGGTAAAAAAGCATTCATAGTATTTCAGCCTTTCTTATCTAAATTGGATATCGTTATCATACAATAATTTTTCACTTTTTTCAAGCCCTAAAAGCCCCAATATTTGTACAGTTTGCACGGATTTTGCCGATGTCCCCTGCACTTGGCACAAATCGCGCCCATGATTATAGGCAGCTTGTCGCAATTTTTGCAATATTACAATCGAATGGCGATCAAATTCAAACAGTTTTCTTGACACAGAAAGCAGAACTTTGTATAATAAGGCAAGAAAAATAAATGCGGAGGCACAATATGAACATTAAAATCACATCGGACAGTACTTGTGACTTATCCCCCGAATTGATTGCGGAATACCAAATTGAAGTTTTCCCTCTGCACGTGGACAAGGGTGGTAAATTTTACCGAGATTGCGTAGATATCTTGCCCGAGGATATTTTTGCGCACGTGGATGCAGGCGGCAATCTTTGCTCCACTGCGGCAGTCAATGTTGAAGAGTACCGCGCACGGTTCGCCGCTTTGTCCAAGCAATATGACGCTGTGGTTCATGTCAATATCAGCTCGGACTTTTCATCGTGCTACCAAAATGCCTGCCTGGCCGCCAGCGAATTTTCCAACGTCTATGTCATCGACTCGCGCAACCTGTCCACCGGCCACGGTCATGTGGTGATCGAAGCCTGCAAAATGGCAAAAAACTGCACCGATGTGGAAAAAATGGTGGAAGATCTGAAGGAATTAACCTCACGAGTGGAGGCCAGCTTCATTATGAACCGATTGGACTACATGGTAAAGGGCGGGCGCTGCTCCACGGTCGCCGCTCTGGGTGCAAACCTGCTGAAGCTCAAGCCGTGCATTGAGGTGGCAGACGGCAAGATGCGAGTCTGCAAAAAATATCGCGGTTCTTATCTGAAATGTCTGGAAAGCTACGTCACCGAACGGCTGTCCGGGCGGGACGATATCATTTACGATCGTCTGTTCATCACCTATTCCAGCGCATCGCAAGAGGAATTGGCGGTCGTGCACAAGGTCATTGAACGCTGCGCGCCTTTCACCCAGGTCATTGAAACCCGCGCCGGATGCACTGTATGTTGTCATTGCGGCCCGCAGACGCTCGGCGTACTGTTCATCCGAAAGAAGGCCGACGCATGAAAAAACAAACCCCGGAATGGCTGCGAGCGGTTAAATTTGCGCTGATCTCCTGCTCCGCCGGGCTGGTGCAGATCGGCAGCTTTACCCTGCTCAACGAATATGTTACCTTTCCTACATGGATCCCAACCTTTGGCGAGGGATACGGGCCTGCTTATTTAATCGCGCTTGTGTTGTCTGTTTTGTGGAATTTCACGATCAACCGGCGCTACACCTTCCGCTCTGACGGAAATATCCCGGCGGCGATGCTGAAGGTCTTTGGATATTATTGCGTCTTTACCCCAATCACAACCATTGCCGGCGACTACTGCACCGGTGTGTTGGGCTGGAATGAATATCTGGTGCTGGCAATTACAATGGTTTTGAATATGGTGACCGAGTATTTGTTCTGCCGGTTTGTGGTCTATCGCAAATCCATGGATTCCCGCGTCGAAAACACGGAGGAATGATTCTATGCGAATGAGAAGAATGAAAAATCTGGAGCCGCGACTTGCAGCCTGTAGCAGCTACCAAATTCAAAACCCGGAGGATTTCTGCGGCCACTGGCGCGATCTCATGCCGCAGGCACGACAGCTGCGGGTGGAGGTTGGCTGCGGAAAAGGAAAATTCACGGTAGAAACCGCCGCAGGCGAGCCGGATGTGTTGATCATTGCGCTGGAACGCGTGCGGGAGGCCATGGTCATTGGCATGGAAAAGGCACAAGCCATGGGGCTGAAAAATGTTTTGTTCGTTTCCATGGATGTGGCGCGCATTGACGAATTCTTTGCGCCGGATGAAATTGACCTGCTGTATATCAACTTTTGCGACCCCTGGCCGCGCAGCAAAAATGCAAAGCGCCGCCTGACCTACCATACTTTTCTGGAAAAATACCGAAAAGTTATCAAACTGGGCGGGCAGATCCATTTCAAGACCGACAATGCAAAGCTGTTTGAATGGTCGCTGGAGGAGTTCGCTGCTTACCAGTTCCCCGTTCAAAATGTCACCCGCAATCTCCACGAAAATGGCCCTGTCGGTATTATGACAGGTTATGAGGAGAAATTCTATCAGCTGGGCACGCCAATTAACCGCTGTGAAATTCTGATCGACCACAAGCCGAAGATTGATAAAGAATAACAAAACGCAGGGGTTGTCCTCGAGGCAACTCCTGCGTTTAAGTATTAAGCGGTTGTTTTTGGCAGCTCTTTTCCGTCGAGCGCCGCATACACCAGTTTGTTGCCCTGATAGCACAGCTTCATGGAGAAAAACGGCGTTGGCTGTGCGATGCGCTGCAAGAACAGGCGGTCGCCCTCCCAAGTGGGAAGCTGCAAGACCTTCTGCTTGTCCACCCATTCCAGATTGCCCTCGTTGCAGGCAATCAGTTCGCCGCAAAAGCCGTCTGCGTGGAACAGGTGCATATACTCCCCTTCCCACTGATCGGACACAAAAGTGATGATGCCACAGTAGCGATAATGCGTCAGCTCCAAGCCTGTTTCCTCGCGAACCTCGCGCAGCAGGCACTCTTCCGGGCTTTCATCTTCTTCCAACTTCCCGCCGACCCCAATCCACTTGTTGTGATTGAGGTCATTTTGTTTTTTTACACGGTGAAGCATCAAATATTTCCCGTCTTTTTCAATATAGCAAAGCGTTGTATTTTTCATGTGTTGATCTCCCGAAAAATAATCTCATCATAACCGGTTTGCGCATCCTGTTCGGTGTCAAAACGCACGCCGTCCAGCACACCGATGATCAATTCGCAGGTCGTGTTGATGATGCAGCCCTCCAACAGGTGTCCGCCGACGGTTGCAAGGCTTTCATCAGACAAGGCGATGTGGAGATGGCAACGGGTTTGGCTGACGGTGCCGTTCAGTGACACGATTTCAAAATGGCGGTTCAGTTCCCGCACATTTACACCGCTGGCGTCCCGCACTCTGGCTCTGCTGACGCAGCCAACGCCGGACAGAACCACGCCGGCATCGATTTTTTCCGCCTGCGCAATTGCGCGAATACTTGCCAGCAAATCATCGCCCCGATGCAGGCGTTTGCAAATTATCCTCATGCCGTATCCTCCGCCTTATCGCTTTGCCGTGATCACGCGGATGGCGTCATGGAGATTTTTGGCTTCTACTACGGCATGGCCGTTTTCCTGTTCGCCGTCCAGCGTCCAATCCATGTCCGGCTGTGCCGTGATTGTCACTGCCCTTGTGGACACAAATTCCAACATTCTGGATTCATAATTCTGCTTTGTCAATGCAAGAATACATTCGTTCAAATCAAAAATATTGGCCGGGCGTTTGACCAAAAGCAATTCAAACAGGCCGTCATTCATGTCGACCAGACTGGGGTCGAGCGTTAAGATGCCGCCCACAGAGGTGGAGTTGCTGATTGCGCCGAACAGGTAGCTGTCCTCCAGCACCTTGCCTTCCGCAGTTTCCAACTTCACCGGGTAGCCGCGCAGGCTGCGGATTTCCTTGATGCCGCCCAAAATATACGCCAAATGCCCCAGCATATTCTTCACATTTTGCGATGTCGCATACGATGTTTTCGTAAACGCGCCGAACGATGCCACATAGGAAAAATGTCGCTCGCCGAATTGTCCCACGTCAAAATATCTCGGCTCACCCGTTATAATATCGCGTGTGGCCTGCAAAATATCCTTGGACAGTCCCAGGCTGTTCGCAAAATCATTGGTACTGCCGCAAGGGATATAGCCGATCGGACATTGACTTTCAGAACGGATCACGCCGGACACCACTTCATTAAACGTGCCGTCGCCGCCGGCACAGATCACAATGTCAAAGTCCGCCGCGCGCTGCTCCGCCACTACGGTACCGTCACCGCGTGCAGCAGTCATATGAACCGTTACATCGAATTCAGACGCATTTAAAATGCCTACAATTTCCGCCAGATTTCGGCTTCCTTTTTTCTTGCCGGAGCAAGGATTCATAATCAATAAAACTTTCTTCATAGCTAACCCCATTCTTATAGCAAGCCACGCAAGGCCAAAAGTCCTGCGTGGCGATGTTTGCCTAAAGTTCCTCTGTATTTGTGCTTGCTTGGAGCATCTCCACCGATGTCTTTGCCGCCTGTCTGGGCTGCTCTGCGCGTTTGATGCGGGAATGCTTTGCCGCAAACAACAAAATCAGCGCGATCAGCAGTCCCGCTGCCAGCATCACAAGCGATGCCGCCAATTTTGGCTTTTTAATGGAGAACGGCGTAATAAACAAAATTGCCACCAACAGCAATGCGCCGGTGTAGACCCACGGGAACGCATTGCACGGCATAAAATAGCGCAGGATATAGACAACCGGGATAATCAGCGCAGCCGTGGTGATTGGAAGACCCTGATATTTTGCGCGAACCTCATCGGTTTGGCTCTGTCGGGTTTCCTCCGTCACGTTGAAATATGCCAAGCGAATCAATCCGGCCAGCACATAGAACGCGCAAATCACGGTAATCAACACCCACATCAGGCGGTTATGTATGCTTTCGCCCCAAATTTCCAGGCAAATGGAGGCCGGAAGCACGCCAAAACAGACCAGATCGCACAGGGAGTCGATTTGAATGCCAAACTTTTTCTCTTCATTTGTCCGATCCGTCTTACTGCGCGCCACTTTTCCGTCGAACATATCACACAAGCCGCAAAACAGCAGAGCAAAAATTGCCATCAGCGGGTGGTTAAACTTCGCGCAGGCGATGCCGATAATACTCGAAATCAGACTGATATATGTTAGAATCACTGTGTAATTATAAAATCCAATCATAAGCTGCTCCTCTTGTTTCTCAACTGCATTCCGCAGCGAAACACCAGTCGCCCACTGCACCGCAGGCGAACCGCTCTTCGTGCTGCCCTCTTCCGGCATTTGGGAATTGCGGCAGCATGGTCACTTTGTTCTACTATTATAACACAGTTTTTCTCAAACGTCATCCCTTATTTCTTAATAAGTAATTATTTTTTCTTTTATTTTTGGTAATATTGGGAATAAGCGGTCGATTTTACGGGTATCTTCCGGTAATATCGCAATTTTGATACACAAATGGAAGATGCATACAGAGGCCGGAAGCATAGCGTTCCGGCCTCTAATTGTGCGGCAAGCAGCTTTTACATCGTAATGTTTCTCATACGGTTTCTGTCAAAATTCCGCGCAAATCCACGATTGCGTGGCGCGGGCATTTTACTGCGCACATTCCGCAGCTCAGGCAAAGGCTTTCGTCAATCTGCGCGCAGTTGTTGATAACGCGAATGGCGCCGGCGGTGCAGGTTTTTTCGCACATTCCGCAGCCGATGCAGCTGACTGCGCAGACCTTGCGCGCGCCGCGTCCTGTTTTGGCATCTACGCCCTTGTCCAGATTGGAGCATTTCACCACGATATAGTTGGCGCAGTCGTGCAAATGGATCACCTTTTGCGGGCATTCGCGCACGCATTTTCCGCACGCGATGCACTTCTCCTCGTCCACCTGTGCCACACCGATCTCGTTGATATGAATCGCGTCAAATTTGCACGCTTCCACACACGCGCCGCAGGCAATGCAGCCATATTCACATTTGGCATCGCCCTGATTGGCACGGCAGCCGCCGTTGCACGCGACCAGAGCAGCACGGTACGGGAATTTTTTCTTGATCGTCATATCAATCCTTCCTTTCATACGGTGTGTTGTGCAGCGGCAGGGTCAGACGGCGTTCTCCGTCGAGCCGGAAATAGGCGTCGGCAATCGCCGGTGCGGTGGGAATGGAAGTGATCTCACCAATGCCGATCGCGCCGCAGGCCACGTTCAAGCCGGGTTTATCCACCACGATCGCCTTGATATCCGGCGTTTCATGTGCGCGGAACAGGCCAAGGGAGCCATATTTTTCAATGGGTTTGCAGTTTTCATCGATTGGATACCGCTCGCGCAGCGCATAGCCCATGGACATCACCACGCCGCCTTCAATCTGTCCTTCGCAGGAGAGCGGATTGACGGCCTTGCCGACATCGTGTGCGGCGACCATCTTTTCGACCTTTTTCGTCTTCGGGTCAAGAATGCACATCTGCGTTGCATAACCATATGCCACGTGCGAAACCGGGTTGGGAACGTTGGCGCCCAACGGGTCTGTCTTGGCCAGGTACTCGCCGTAAAATTCCTGTCCGGCCAGCTCCGTAAGCGGTCTGTCCTGCTTGGCCTGCATCAGCTTTTCGCAGGCACGGCGGCAGGCCTCGCCGGTAATCATCGTCTGCCGAGAACCGGAGGTATCGCCGGAATCCGGTGCGATCCAAGTGTTGCTGCGTTCATATATGATATCATCGCGATGCAAATCGGTGTTCGTGACCACCATCTGCACCAGCACCGTGCCGAGTCCCTGCCCGATGCAGGAAGCGCCGGTGTAAATATGCAGCTTTCCGTCGTCTTCCACAATCAGCTTGCAGCGTCCCCAGTCCGGGATGCCAACGCCGACGCCGGCGTTTTTCATGGCGCAGGCAATGCCGACCGGCTTGCCCGATGCGATTGCTACATCATAATCTTCCTTGATGGCTTCCAGCGTTTCCACAAGGCCTGTGGAATCGTCCACAATTTGTCCGTTTGGCAGCACGCCGCCGGGACGGATGGCATTGCGGTAGCGAATTTCCCAAGGCGTAATGCCCACTTCATCCGCCATCATATTCAGCAGTGTTTCCGTGGCAAAGCAGGTCTGTGTGACGCCGAAGCCACGGAACGCACCGGCAGGTGGGTTATTGGTATAGTACGCCGTACCTTCAATTTCAAAGTTTTCATAGGCATAAGGTCCTGCCGCATGGGTGCAGGCACGCTCCAAAACCGGCCCGCCCAGCGATGCAAATGCGCCGGTATCGGACACGACCTTAGCCCTTACGCCTAAAATTTTTCCGTTTTCATCGCAGCCCATGGTAAAGTCCATTTCAAAATGGTGCCGCTTGGGGTGTACCAGCAGCGACTCAGGGCGCGACAGCTTTACCTTTACCGGGCGGCGGGTGCAATAGGCGATCAGCGCAGCGTGGTGCTGAACCGTCATGTCCTCCTTGCCGCCAAAGCCGCCGCCAACCAGTGCGTTTTGTACCTTCACTTTTTTGGAGCCAAGCATCAGCGAACATTCATGCAAGGTGGTATGGGCGGACTGGTCTGTGGAAATAATCATAACATCGCCGTCGTCATCTATGTATGCGACCGCGCATTCGGGTTCCAAAAATGCGTGCTCCGTCCACGGCGTTTCAAAATGACGCGTTAAAACGTGCTTGGCGTTGCGAATGGCTTCGT
>CAMDZY010000054.1 GCA_945910975.1 uncultured Clostridia bacterium
AGGCTGTCTGCACTGGGCAAAATTGCTTTGTACATCGAAACAATTGCATCCATGGGCATACCGTAGGCGACCTCATAGGTGGGATATACAATAAAATAGTTGACCGGGATGCTGATGATTGCCATGGTGGCGGCACCCAAAAAAGAGCCGATCAGCGCGTGCTTGAGATCCTTTTTGCGCTGATAGAGGATGCCGGCCACAAGCACAAATACCGCGCCGAGCAGGAAGTTGCTGATTTGACCGGCAAATGCGGAGCTGGTGCCTTTGATCAAGAGGTAGAGCAAATTTTTGAGCAGCTCAATGACAACGCCGTAAACAGGGCCGAGGGCAAAGGCACCCAACAGTGCCGGAAAATCCGACACGTCCATTTTGATAAAGGATGGGATCAGCGCAGGGATCGGGAAGCTCAGGAACATCAGCACAAAGGCTACAGCGGATAGGACGGCGGTTACGGTGAGATTGCGAACAGGGATCGATTTGCGGTTGGGTTGTGACATGGGACATTCTCCTTTGATAAAAAATATACACCTGAATCGTTGCCATTCAGGTGTAACGCATACCAAAGGACACTGCCCTAAGCTATGTATCATCTTCTTCCATCCAGACTATACTGTCGGTACCGGAGTTTCACCGGTTCATGCAAAACGCTTGCGGACTTTACCGCCGATCGGGAATTTCACCCTGCCCTGAAGACAATTATTCAGTTGGATATAGTATAGCAGATTCTGCTGCAATTTCAAGTCTTTATTTGCAAAAAAACTTGTGGTATACTTTTTATATATTGCGCGCTTCCTGCCACTGTTGACGGGAAGCGGATTCAATTGGGGGGTGTGGGCTGTGATTTGTGCGTTTTCCGGGCATCGGCCATGGCGGCTGCCGTGGGGAAGCCGCGAGGATGCGCCGGAGTGTCTGGCGGTCAAGCAGCTGATGCGGCAATATATTGACCGATTGGCAGCGGGCGGCTATCAGCATTTTATGTGCGGAATGGCGCTGGGTGCGGACTTGTACTTTGCGCAGACGGTGCTGGACTGCAAACGAACTGCACCCAGCCTGACGTTGCAGGCGGTTTTACCCCATGCCGAACAAGATGCCCGCTGGGACGAGGAATGGAAAGCACGCTACCATGCGCTGCTGGCGCAATGTGACAGCATTATCACATTGCAGCCGGAATATTCGCAGCAGTCTTATCTTGCACGCAACCGCTATCTTGTCGATCACTCGGATCTGCTGATGACGCTGTATGACGGCGGAGAGGGCGGCACGGCCTATACGGTTCGCTACGCCATACAGCAGGGCAGAAAAATCCTGTCGCTTTGGCTATGACGGCATGGTAAATCCATGAATCGGTGCATCCGGCGCAGAACCCGTTACATCGCCGCCAATCACGGCGCCGTCGTGTACCAAAACCGTTGCATAGACCGGTGCGGTGGCGTCGGGGTAGTTCAAAACCTCATAGACATAGCGCATTGCATTTTCTCCGGCATAATTGGCCAAGTCATACCCCTGACTGACCTGTAGCTCGTTATACCGTTCGAAGACCTCGCTGTCTTCCTTGCCGGGGATGGTAACTTGCTGCACCTGCACCGGCTCGGCATTGACACTCCAGCCAAACGAGGCCAGGAATGTGACACGATCATCGTTGGAGCTGACGGTCACCTGCGCGTCACTCGCCTTATCTTTTTTGCCGCCGGCGAACAGAATCAGCGCAGCGATAATTGCAAGAACAAGCAAGGCGGCGATGGCGATTTTTGCTTTGGACAGTTTCGCTGTCAGAACAAACATGAGAATCCCTCCAATATATTTTGGGGATCTCTGATGAATGTGGACACGGACTTCATCAGAGTTTCCTTCGTAGTACAGGCTATTCAATCCGTTTGGTAAATATTCCAAAGAAGGTGAGCATATGCAGCGATTGGACAAATATTTATCCGATGCAAAGGTGGCATCCCGCCGGGAACTGCGCGAGATGATTCGCGCCGGTCGGATCGCCGTTGACGGGCAGATCGTGACAACAGTGGATTTTAAAGTGGACGAAAAAACGGCGAAGGTAACGCTCGATGGCGCCCTGATTGCCGGAAAACGAACGGTTACCATCATGCTCCACAAACCGGCGGGCTATCTGACCGCCGCAACGGATACGCGTGACAAGACAATTATGGAGCTGATTCCACCGGAATACCAAAAATTGGGCGTCATGCCCGTGGGCAGGCTGGACAAAGCAACCGAAGGGCTGTTGCTGCTCACCAATGACGGCCAACTCAACCACCGCCTGGCATCCCCGCGCCACGGCGTATGGAAAACATATTACGCCGAGCATGAGGGAATCGCCACGGCAAACGATGTAAAGGCATTCGCCCGCGGCTTGACGCTGTCGGACGGATTGCACTGCCTACCGGCGCAGCTGGTACCCCAGCAGCTGGGAAAAAGCCTGATTCGTGTGCAGGAGGGAAAATTTCATCAGGTGCGACGCATGATGGAGTCGCGCCAGATGCACGTAACATATCTAAAGCGCTTGCAGGAGGGAAATTTGCAGCTGGGTGACCTCCCGCTTGGCCAGGTTCGGGAGCTGACACCGGAAGAAGTGGAAAATCTGACGCGCGAAACGGAACAATAACGAAGCAGTCTGTGTATGGCTACGGATTTCGATATGGCGTTCTATGGAAATAAGCACAAAAATAAACATGATTTTTTCAGACAATTTGTCAAAAGGTACTTGATATTTTGTGAATTTTGATGTATTATGTACCTGTATTTTTGTGCTTTCCGCTATTTTTAACAATGGTAAGGAGGACTATCTATGTCCAGTCGAATTTTCCAAAGCGTAATTATGCAACTTAAAGAGGCGACCGATCGTCACATAGGTGTGATGGACGTGGACGGTAAAGTGATCTCCTGCACCAATGCTGCACTGGTTGGCAAGCGGTGGCCGGAGGCCATTGCACGAATCGATGCGGGCAATGACGTCACGGCATTTGAAAAGCATACGTTCAAACCCCTGCTGGGCTGGAACGGAACGATGGACTATGCGGTTTTTGTCGAGGGCGATGACGATGCCGCACGCAGCGTGTGCCTGATGTCCCACGTGGCGCTTAACAGCGCAAAGGTGTATTACGAGGAGAAATATGACAAAGGAACCTTTGTAAAAAATATCATTACCGACAATATTCTTCCCGGCGATATCTATATCCGTGCAAAGGAGCTTCATTTTGCCACGGAAGTGCCCCGAACGGTGCTGCTTGTGCGGCAGGTTGGTCATGCGGACGTGGCAGCGGTGGAGCTGCTGCAAAATATGTTCCCGGATCGCCAACAGGATTTCGTGCTCAGCATCAACGAAACCGATATCGCAATCGTCAAACAGATGGGCGATGGCACGGAAAGCGAAATGAAAATCGCAAAGAATATTGAGGACACTTTAAAGTCTGAACTATTCATCAAAACGACCATCGGCATCGGCACCACGGCGAGCCACCTGCGCGAGCTGGCAGACTCTTATAAAGAGGCCCAGGTTGCCATTGAGGTCGGCAAGGTGTTCGATACGGAAAAGAGCATCCTCAGCTACGAGAATCTGGGCATTGGCCGTTTGATCTATCAGCTGCCGACGACCCTGTGCGAGATCTTCCTCTCCGAGGTGTTTAAAAAGAACTCCATCGACTCGCTCGACCAGGAAACCCTCTTTACCATCAACAAGTTCTTTGAAAACAACCTGAATGTTTCCGAAACCTCGCGGAAGCTGTTCGTACATAGAAATACCCTGGTCTACCGTCTGGAAAAAATCAAAAAGGTTACCGGACTGGATTTGCGCGAATTTGATCACGCAATTGTATTTAAAGTGGCACTGATGGTTAAAAAGTATTTGGATTCCCGTGAGAATCGGGTATAACAGGTAATATTATGATTGATTTAAAAAATGTAGTGAAATCCTATGAGGAAGGCATCCGGGCAATCAACGGCATCGATCTGCACATTGATGATGGCGAGTTTGTCTTTCTGGTCGGCCCCTCCGGCTCCGGCAAAACAACGATCATCAAGCTGCTGACGGCCGAGCTGAAGCCAACCTCCGGTTCCGTGCACGTCAACGGCTGCGAGTTGGAAAGTATCAAAAAGAAAAAGATCCCCTACTTGCGCCGGACACTGGGCGTTATCTTTCAGGATTTCCGCCTGATCGATAATCTTACGGTCTATGACAACGTGGCCTTTGCCATGCGCGTCATCGGCGCCTCCAACCGCCAGATCAAAAAGCGCGTTCCCTACGTGCTGGAGTTGGTCGGTTTGGAAACCAAAAGCCGCCGCCTGCCGCATGAGCTTTCCGGCGGCGAGCAGCAGCGCGTTGCAATCGCACGTGCGCTCATCAATAACCCGGCGATGATTATCGCCGACGAGCCAACCGGCAACCTGGATCCCCAGCGTTCTTATGAAATTATGATGCTCTTGGAGCAAATCAACGCATTGGGAACAACGGTCATGGTTGTCACCCACGAAAAGGAACTGGTGAACCGCTTTACAAAGCGCGTCGTTGCAATCAACGACGGAAAAGTCATCAGCGATGGAATGGACGGGTATTACGCATATGAAGAATAATAATGTTGGCTACTTGCTCCGCTCTGGCATTCGCGATATTGGCAAACATGGCTTTATGTCGTTCGCGGCTGTGTGCGTGATGGTGGCGTGCCTGGTGATCATTGGCGGCTTTTGCATGATTTCCTACAACATTTACTGCATGGTAAGTGAGCTGGAGGGCGAAAGCGAGCTGCTGGTGCTGATCGATGAAAACTACACGGAGGCAGAAGCAAAAAGTGTAGGAACCCAGCTCAGCCAAATCCAAAATATCAAGGATAAAGAATTTGTGACCCGCCAGCAGGCGCTGGATAACTATGTGGAAAAGCACGCTGATCCTTCTGCTTTCGATGGCATCACTGCCGAAACCTTCCGCGACCGCTTTGTGATCTCTCTGGAGGATTATGATAAGCTGGATGAAACCATTGCGGAAATCTCCGCAATCGAGGGCGTTGCAGAGGTCAAATCTCCCAATGAGGTAATCAACAGCTTCAACGCGATACAAAAAATGTTGACAGTCGCGACAATTGCGATTATGATTGTATTGTCCATCGTGTCCTTGTTTATCATCTCCAACACCATCAAGCTCGCCATGTATGATCGTCGCGAGGAAATTGCGATTATGAAAATGGTCGGCGCCACCGATGGCTTTATTCGCTTCCCCTTTGTCATTCAGGGTGTGATCCTGGGGATTTTGGGCGGCGGAATTGCGTTTGGACTGGAATGGGGCCTGTATAACCTGATTGGAAACCGCATTGCTACAGCGGGCAGCTTGGATCTGTTCACCGTGGTGCCGTTCTCCAATGTGGTATGGTTCGTGGCCGCTGCGTTTGGCGTGTCCGGTCTGCTGATCGGCGTGGTGGGCAGCTTGATTTCGATCCGTAAATTCTTGAAAGTATAATTAGGAGGAAACAATATGTCAAAAAAACGCAGAATGGTTGCTTCCGTACTGGCCATTGTGCTGGTTGCTGCGTTGCTCCTTGGCCTTTGTGGTAGCTTGGTTTTGGCACTGGCTGCTGATTCCGGTTCCATTCAGGCAGAAATTGACAGTTTACAGTCACAGTCGGCTGAGATTCAACAGAAAAAGGCAGACCTGCAGGCCGAAATTGAGAGCAATCGCGGGGAAGCAAAGAGCGTTGTCACGCAGAAATCGGAAATCGACCGTAGCGTGGAGTTGACGCATGAAGAAATTTCCAACATCGAGGCACAGATGCAGGAATATAACCGCCTGATTGCCAGCAAGCAGGAGGAGCTGGATGGCCTTTTGGAAGAAGAGGCCGACCGCTCTGCACAGTATAAGGTTCGCCTGCGTGCGATGGAAGAAAACGGTACCAAGGTTTCTTATTGGGAAGTGCTGTTTAATTCCACCAGCTTTTCCGATTTGCTTGACCGCATGGAAATGATTCAGGAAATCGAAGAAAGCGACCAGCAGATGCTCGAAAAGCTGAAGCAGTCGGCGCAGAAGGTCGCGGCCAGCCGCGAGGAATTGGCGGCGGAAAAGGTCGCTTTGGCAGAAAAGAAGGACGAACTGGCACAGGCACAGCAGACGCTCGACGAACAGCGAAAGGAAGCGGATGCACTTTTGCAGGAACTCTCCGCCAACATTTCCAACATGGAGGACGAGGTCAGCAACTTTGAATCGATGGAGGATGAACTGGTCAACCAGATCGCTGCCAAGGAAGTGGAGTACAAAAATGCACTCGCCGCCGAAGAAGCGGAACGGCGCCGTCAGGAAGAAGAACGCCGACAGCAAGCTTCCAACAACGATAACTCCAATAATAACAGCAACGATTCCAACCGGAATGATTCCAACGACAATTCCAATGATAATTCCGGCAACAACAATTCCGGCGGTGTTTCCAGCTTCGGATTTATGTATCCCCTGCCGGCCGGCACATCCTATGTCAGCTGCGCATATGGCTATCGTATCCATCCGGTGAATGGCAACTACAGCTTCCACACCGGTGTTGACTTGGCTGCAGCAGGCGGAACGCCGATTTACGCCAGCCGAAGCGGAACGGTCACAACCGCTACATACAGTGATGTCTACGGCTATTATGTCACCATCAACCACGGAGATGGCTTCTCCACTTTGTATGGGCATATGACGTATTACACCGTTTCTTCGGGGCAGTATGTTTCACAAGGTCAGGTCATTGGATACGTCGGAACAACCGGCTGGTCAACCGGCAACCACCTGCATTTTACCATTTATTATAACGGTTCTACAGTGAACCCCATGAACTACATCACTGTCGTATAAACAACATTGCAAATGCATCATACCCACAGCCGAGGGACTGTGGGTATGATGGACTAATTGGAGCATCTTATGAAGGCTTTTTTTAAGCGATATTATTCTCATATTTTATGCATTCTGGTGACAGCTGCGCTTTGCACCAGCATTGGTGCGGTCTTGGCCACAAGCATGATCCATGCAAACCACGGCACCGCCGCAAGACGGCCGGAGCAGACGCCGCTTGACACCTCAGTGCAGGACAAAATGCAAGAGATTCAGTCCTATCTGGATCATTACTTTATCGGTGACATCGATGAAACTGCCATGGCGGATTCCATTGCCGAGGGAATGATCGCCGGAACCGGTGACCGTTGGAGCTATTATATTAGTGCCGACGATTATGATTCCTACATGGAGAGCGTGAACAATGCCTACGTTGGCATTGGTATTGTCATCCAGCTTGCCAATGAAGACGATCCCGGCTTTACGATCATGAGTGTCACAGAGGGCGGCCCTGCGGAAAAGGCCGGACTTCAAGTTGGCGATATCTTGACAAAGGTTGAGGGCAAAAGCGTTGTCGAAATGGGCATGGAGGAAACGCGTAACCATGTCCGCGGCGAAGAGGGTACGAAGGTAACCATTACCGTTTTGCGCGGCGGCGTGGAGCAGGAGTATTCGGTCGAGCGTGCCAATATTGCCGTGGTCAATGTGCGCAGTGAAATGCTCACAGATGAAATTGGCTATATTTCCATTGATAACTTTGATTCCAATTGCGCCAAGGATTCCATTGCCGCCATTGAATCGCTGCAAAGTCAAGGCGCAAAAAAACTGATTTTTGACGTGCGTTTTAATCCCGGCGGATTTAAAAGCGAGCTTGTAGAGCTTTTGGATTATATTTTGCCGGAGGGCAAACTGTTTATCAGTGAAGATTATTCCGGCGAAGAAACTGTGGACTATTCCGACGCTGACTGCCTGGATATGGAAATTGCAGTGCTGGTCAATGGGGATTCCTATTCCGCAGCGGAGTTCTTTGCAGCAGCGCTTAAAGAATACGGCGTTGCGCAAGTGGTCGGAACGCAAACCTGCGGTAAGGGCTATTTCCAGACAACATTTCCGCTCTCGGATGGCTCTGCAATCGCAATTTCAATCGGAAAATACCGCACTCCCAACGGCGTCAGCCTGGCCGAGGTCGGTGGCCTTGTGCCGGATCAAGTGGTTGAGCTTGACCAGGAGGACTATGAAGCCCTATATTACGATCAGCTTTCACACAAGGACGACCCACAGCTGGAGAAAGCAATTGAAGTGCTTTCCAACTAAAATTCTTGACATAGATAGGGACTATCCCTTATAATAAGCAGCATACTGCAATGGAAGGATGAACAAATTATGGCAAAGGAATATAAACTGAGCAGCCAAAGATTAAAGGAACTGCAAGACGAACTGGATTATTTAAGAACCACCCGCGAGCAGGAAGTCATTGAGGAAATCAAGGTTGCCCGTTCTTTTGGCGACCTTTCCGAAAACAGCGAATACGATGAAGCACGCGACCAACAGGCAAAACTGTATGCGCGTATTGCTGAGGTAGAAGACATTTTAGCTCACGCAATCATCATTGATGATGCAAACGAGGGCACTGGGCATATCGGCCTTGGCTGCACGGTTGTGGTGCGCGATTTGGAGCTGGACGAGGAAGACACGTATACAATTGTCGGCTCGCAGGAAGCGAACCCCCTGAAAAACCGGATTTCCGACGACTCGCCGTTTGGCCGCGCCATGGTCGGCAGGAGTGAAGGCGAAACCGTTACCGTCGACGCACCGGCCGGACAGCTGAAATTCTTGATTCTGTCTGTCAAAAAATAATTACTGCTCAGGGATAGGAGGATAAACGTGGCAAAGTTTGTACCGCAATCGGAAATGTCTTTGACCGACCAGGTCAAGGTTCGCAGAGATAAGCTCGCACAGCTGATGCAAGAGGGAAAGAATCCCTATGCACAGACAAAATATGATGTAACCTCAAATTCAAAGGCAATTAAAGAGAACTATGACGCAATGGAAGGCCAAACCGTTCGCTTGGCAGGCCGACTGATGAGCAAACGTGGCATGGGCAAGGTAATTTTTTGCGATATGCAAGATTTTGCCGGTAGAATTCAGCTTTATGTCAAGTTTGACGAGATGGGAGAAGAATCGTTCTCCGATTTCCGCAAGTATGACATCGGCGATATCGTCGGCGTGGAGGGCGATGTTTTCAAAACTCAGCGCGGCGAAATTTCCGTTCGACTGAAGAATGCAACCTTGCTTTCTAAGAGCCTGCTGCCCCTGCCGGAGAAGTTCCACGGCCTGACAGACGTGGAAACCCGCTATCGTCAGCGCTATGTCGATTTGATTGTCAATCCGGAAGTCCGCAGAATTTTTGAGATTCGCAGCAAGTTTATTTCTCACGTGCGCAGCTTCTTGGATGGTCGCGGCTATATGGAGGTCGAAACGCCGGTACTGAACACAATTTCCGGCGGCGCTGCTGCACGTCCCTTTATAACGCATCATAACACACTGGATATTGATATGTATATGCGCATCGCAACGGAGCTGCATTTAAAGCGTCTTGTCGTTGGCGGGTTGGAGCGTGTATATGAGATCGGCCGTATCTTCCGTAACGAGGGCATGGATCCCAAGCATAATCCGGAGTTTACCACGGTCGAACTGTATCAGGCTTATACGGATTTCCACGGCATGATGGATCTGTTTGAAGACTTGCTGTCCTCGGCTGCAAAGGAAATCCTTGGCACGTATCATGTACAGTGGCTGGGCAATGATATTGACCTGACCCCCGGCTGGCGCCGCATGACCATGGCGGAAGCCGTCAAGGAATATACCGGCGCCGACTTTATGGCGATTACATCCGATGAAGATGCCGAAGCCCTTGCAGCATCGGTTGGCGTTGTTTTGGGCAAGGAAAAAGAGCATACATGGGGCAATTTCCTGTATGAATGCTTCGACCAGAAGGTAGAAGAACAGCTGATTCAGCCCACTTTCATCACCATGCACCCCGTTGACGTATCCCCGCTGGCAAAACGCTCCACCGCAGACCCCCGCCTGACCGAACGTTTCGAGCTATTCATCTGCCACAGCGAAATGGGTAATGCATTCTCCGAACTCAACGACCCTATCGATCAGAAAGCACGCTTCCAAAAACAAGTCGAGCTTCGCGACAAAGGTGACGAAGAAGCCGGCATGATGGACACCGACTTCATCACCGCCCTGGAATACGCCCTCCCCCCCACCGGCGGTCTCGGCATCGGCATCGACCGCTGCGTCATGCTCCTAACAAACTCCGACTCCATCCGAGAGGTAATACTGTTCCCGACAATGAAGTCCTTACCGAACGACAAGTAAGAAAACCCCAGTATTT
>CAMDZY010000055.1 GCA_945910975.1 uncultured Clostridia bacterium
CTCCCCAACTAGTGCGACCTTGTCACAGACCGGTTGCTGTGACAAATCATATGTAGAAATCAGTTAATGCGTTCTTCGATAAAATCAGCCAATTCACCGACGGTGTTCAGCTTTTCCTCCTGCTGCAAATCCACGCCCAGCTCTTCCTCCAGATCCACGACCATTTCCACCATGTCCAGAGAGTCCAGGTGAAGGCTTTCGAAGGTGGTATCCCGGTCGATCTTCTCAACGGGGATGGAAAGCTGTTCTGACAGGTATTGTGCAATACGTTCAACCATAACTCTTTTCGCTCCTATCTTCTTGCGGAATGAGTGTTCCAATAGATATGATACGATTTTTTTCGCGAATGTCAAGAGGAAAGATGAAAAATCAGTTTAAAAAATCTTTTAATTGCTTGGAACGGGTGGGATGGCGCAGCTTGCGCAGTGCTTTTGCCTCGATTTGGCGAATGCGCTCGCGAGTAACGTCAAACTCTTCGCCAACTTCTTCCAGCGTGTGAACCCTGCCGTCCTCCATGCCAAAGCGCAGGCGCAGAACCTTTTCCTCTCTGGGCGTCAGCGTGTGCATCACGGAGGTCAGCTGCTCGCGAAGCATGGAATAAGTAGCCTCCTCCACCGGCTCCTTGGCGTCCTCATCTTGAATAAAGTCGCCCAAATGGCTGTCGTCCTCCTCGCCAACGGGGGTATCCAGCGAAACAGGCCCCTGGGTGATTTTCATGATTTCCTCCACCTTGCTCACAGGCATATTGATGCGTTCGGCAATTTCTTCCGGAACCGGGTCACGGCCAAGCTCCTGCACCAGCTCGCGCGTCGCACGCGTGACGCGGTTGACCGTTTCCACCATATGCACCGGGATGCGGATGGTGCGCGCCTGGTCTGCAATGGCGCGGGTGATGGCCTGACGGATCCACCAGGTGGCATAAGTAGAAAATTTATAGCCCTTGGTATAGTCAAACCGATCGACGGCCTTGATCAGTCCCAGATTGCCCTCTTGGATCAAATCCAAAAACTGCATTCCGCGCCCGACATAGCGCTTTGCGATCGATACTACCAGGCGCAAGTTTGCCTCCACGAACTCCGTCTTTGCAGTCTCGTCCCCGGCAACAATGCGCTTGGCAATTTCCTTTTCCTGGTCTGTTGTCAGCAGGTCGATTTTTCCGATCTCCTTGAGGTACATCCGCACCGGATCGCTCACGCTGATCCCTTCCAGCAGGGAAGCCGTGTCCTGCAAATCTTCCTGTTCAATTTTTTCCAGTTCCAAATCGCTGGGTAGGCTCTGGCCGCGCTTGCCGGCCGGATCCAGCACATCCGACACATCCAGTTCCACATTGGCCGCTTCCAGAGCATCGTAGAACTGATCTGTCTGCTGCTCGTCGGCGTCAATGGCGTCCAGAACCTCGAACAGCTGTTCGGATGTAACTTTACCAGTCTTTTTGCCGTCCTCCAGCAGCTGTGCCAGTTTTGCATTCATTTGTTCTTCTGCCATTGGTCAACCTCCATAACCCTTTTTGTCTTTTAGCCGGTTTCGCATTGCCAGCAGATCCTCGCTGCCGGACAAATTCTTGCGCCGGAATTCGTCTTGAATGATATTACAATAGTCGGCAAATGCCGCTTCGGAAACCAGAGGCTCTTCCTTCTGCACCACGGCGGTCAGATGGGTCATTTCCTCCGGGGTAAGTACGTCCTCTAAGACGGCCAGGGAAACCGTAAGGTGCTGCCGATAGCGATCGAGCAGTGCCTGATAGGTTTTGCCCAGCACCGGCGAGGAAAACTGTTCGGCACGCAAGTTATTGTTCTGCGCAAACAGTGCCGGCTCTCGCAGTACCATCCGCAGCAGCGCTTCCTCCGCCATTGCCGAACGCACATTGTCATAGCGCAGGGCGCGAACCTTGGGCTGCTGCGCCACCGCAGGCGACAACTGTACCCGCTGCTCCTCTTTTTTCTGGCGGGAAAGGCGGCGCTTGTAGGCCTTGTTCACTTCCAACTTCATGGCTTCCGCCGTGATGCCTGCCGCTTCGGCCGCGCGTGTGCCATAGACCTCGCGCTCCACCGCGTTGGGGAAGGATGCCACCAGATTGGCCGCCTGTTTCAAAAACTCCACGCGCTGGTCATCCTGCGACAGGTCAAATTTTCGCTGCAAGGATTGCAGACGATATTCCGCCTGATTTTCCGATTGCCGCAGCAAAAGCTCAAAGCGATCCGCGCCGAACTTACGCAAATATTCATCGGGATCCTTTGCGCCCTCCATCCGCAGCACGCGAACCTGCAAGCCGGTTTTTTCCAAAATCGGGATGGCACGGCGGGTTGCGTTTTGTCCGGCTTCATCACCGTCATAGGTCAGCACCACACAATTTGTGTATTTTGAGAGAAGATTTGCCTGTTCATCCGTCAACGCCGTGCCAAGCGATGCCACCGCGCAGTCAAAGCCGTATTGGTGCAAGGCAATGGCATCCATATACCCTTCACACAAAATCAGCATTTCCTGCTTTGTTTTCTTTGCAAAATTCAGTGCAAACAGGTTCCTGCGTTTGTTGAAGATCACCGTTTCCGGGCTGTTGAGATACTTCGGCGTACTGTCATCCAGTACCCGGCCGCCGAAGCCGATCACATTGCCACGCAAATCAATAATCGGCACCATCCAGCGGTTGCGGAAGCGGTCGTAAATTCTGCCGTTTTTTTCCGACTTGATCACAAGTCCCGCGTCCAGCATTTCCTGCTTCGTGTAACCCTTTTCCTGCATGGCGGTGATCAGGGCGTCCCAACTGTTCGGCGCATAGCCAAAGCCGAAGCGGTTGACGGTTTTTCTCACAAAACCCCGCTGCAAAATAGCCTGTTGGGCGGCGCGGCCGGTCGGCAAAAACAGTTGTTGCCGGAAGAAGCGCGCCGCATCGCCGCAAAGCGCCCAAAGCCGCTCCTGCTGGCGATAGCGCGACTGGTAGGCGCCGTCCTCCGGCACCTCCATCCCCGCCCGCTTGGCAAGGAAACGAACCGCATCAGGATAGCTGAGGCTTTCGATCTCCATGATAAAATTGACCACACCGCCACCCTTGTGGCAACCAAAGCAGTAATAAATCTGCTTCTCCGGCGCCACGGAAAACGACGCGGTTTTTTCCCCGTGAAATGGGCAAAGGCCAAATAAATTGCCGCCTTTTTTTGTCAGGCTTACATATTGTGAAACCACATCCTCGATGGGATTTCTTGTAACCAGCTCGTCCATAAAAGCAGGCGGAAATGCCATTGCCCTCACCTCCTTGGGGATTACCTTTTATTATACAAAAAATTATCGAATTTGCCAACCGGTTGGCACAAAAATTTCCGAATATTTAAAAATTGCATATTTGTCGGTCATACCGGCAATATAATCGCACACGGCGCGGGGGATTCCGTCAAAATCCAGCTGTGCGGCGTAGCTATCCGGTAGCTTTTGCGGATTTTTGACATAATATTCGTACAAGCTGCAAATAATGTGCCGCGCCTTGGATTCCTCACCCTTGGCCACCGGGTTGCGATAGACACGCTCAAACATAAACTCGCGCAGATCGTTCATGGCCTTTTCGACCTCCGGACGCATTTGCAGTGTGCAGCTGCCCTGTGAGGACAAAATCAAGTCTTCGACCATGATGTTGATCCGGGTGGAGTGGGTATCTCCCAGCACGGCGGATATGGATTTGGGAATATCATTTTCCGACAAAATTCCGCCGCGCATGGCATCGTCAATGTCATGGCTCATGTAGGCGATCCGGTCGGCATAGCGAATGACCATACCCTCCAAACTCTCCGGCGGTCTTGCGCTCCATGTGTGCCCCAAAATGCCCATACGCGTTTCGTAGCACAAATTCAGGCCCGCGCCGTCATTTTCCAGACAGTCCACCACACGCAGGGATTGCTCATTGTGGTGAAACGGCTTGCCCATTACCTCTCTGAGTGCCACCTCTCCGGCGTGGCCGAACGGCGTGTGCCCCAGATCATGCCCCAAGGCGATGGCCTCAGTCAAATCCTCATTGAGCTGCAAACCACGGGAAATGGAGCGGCCAATGTGCGAAACCTCCAGCGTATGCGTCAGTCTGGTGCGGTAATGGTCGCCCTCCGGCTGCAAAAACACCTGCGTCTTGTGCATCAATCGGCGAAACGATTTACTATGTAAAATCCGGTCGGTGTCCCGCTGAAAACAGGTGCGGGTTTCGCTTTCCTCCAAAGGATAGTCCCGCCCGCGGGATTGGTCGGCAAAGCTGGCATAGGGCGCCAGAATCTTGTGTTCCTGCTGTTCCATCCGTTTGCGAATGGTCATTGCGCATCATCCTTTCGTCACTGCAAAAGCGCGGTATTCCGATTCTCCCACCGTCGGGTGAACCCGCCCGGCGGTAGTATCAATGATTTTTGCAACAAATTCTTCCGTCCCGGTGTGCGGCACAATGCATTGCAACAAAATATCCGCGCCGTATTCGGTGTCGGCGATCTGTCCGCCGCAAGCGGCAATTGTGCGCTTTAGCGTTTCATACATTGCATAGGGGCATGGCACTGTTACATGATCCCAAACCTGCTTGCGACTGATTCCTGCCGCGTCCACGGCGAGCTTTGCAGACTTTGCATACGCCCGCACCAAGCCGCCCGCACCCAGTAAAATGCCGCCAAAATACCGTGTGACAACACAACAGACATTAAACAATTCCTCGCGCCGCAGCACCTCTAATACCGGCATTCCCGCCGTGCCCTGCGGCTCTCCGTCATCGGAGTAGCGCATTGCGCCGCCGTGAATGATATAGGCATAGACATTGTGTGACGCGTCATAGTGCTTTTCGCGCATCTGCTTGATGTGGAAAATCGCTTCTTCCTCCGTTTCCGTCCGCCAAATGCGGCCGATAAAGCGGGAGCGTTTTTCCACAAACTCCGCTACGCCGTCACCGCTGGGAACCAGATATTCCTCCACGGCTATCCCTCCTTTATATATTGGCGCAACCGGCCGTAAAGGATATCGTCACAAACGGTTTCCACCTCTACGCCCTCGCCTGTGTAATCACAGCGCAGCACTTTTGCCTGCGTGTGGAGGGTTTCAATCTGTCCTGCCATGGAATAGGGCAGCAAAAACGTCACATGATGCAGCTGCTTGCCCAACTGGTGTTCAATGGCGTGAAGCAACTCGTCCAGTCCTTCGCCGGTTTTTGCACAAATCGTGACATTACTCTCCCCCACCGGAATTTCAGCCGGTTCAGTCAAATCCGCCTTGTTGTAGCAATTGAGAACCGGCACGCCGGGCTTTGCCAGCTGCGCAATCAGCGTTTCCACCACGCGCATATGTGCTTCACGCTCCGGGTCGGCGCTGTCAATCACGTGTAGGAGCAAATCGGCATACTCCAATTCCTCCAAGGTCGCTTTGAACGCCTCCACCAGATGGTGCGGCAGCTTGGCAATAAAGCCGACCGTGTCGGACAGCAGAACCGTCAGGTGATCGGACACCACCAGTTGACGCGTCGTGGTGTCGAGCGTGTCGAACAGGCGGTTATTGGCAGGGATACCGGCATCAGTCAGCTTGTTGAGCAATGTGGACTTGCCGGCATTGGTGTAACCCACGATGGCCACCACCGGGATCTCATTCTTGATGCGGCGTTCGCGCTGCACTGCCTGCACCTTGCGCACAGTCAGCAGCTGTTCCTCCAACCGTTGGATTCGCTGCCGGATATGACGCCGGTCGGTTTCCAGCTTGCTTTCACCGGGGCCGCGCGTGCCAATGCCGCCGCCAAGGCGGGACATCGATTTGCCCATACCGCTCAGCTTGGGCAGCAGGTAGCGGTACTGCGCCAGTTCCACCTGCAATCTACCCTCGGCAGTCTTGGCACGTTGGGCGAAAATATCCAAAATCAACGCACTGCGGTCAAGCACCGTTGCGCCGGTGATTTCCTCCAATGCCCGAATCTGAGACGGTGAGAGGTCGTTGTCAAAAATGACCATTGTCGCACCGGTCGTTTCTGTCAGCGAGCGAATTTCCTCCGCCTTGCCCTCACCAACAAAGCTGTGGGGGTCCGGCGCATGGCGGTTTTGCAGCACCTTAGCCGTACACTGACCGCCTGCCGTTTCCAGCAGCGCTTCCAATTCATCCAGCGACTGCTCCGTAGCAGTCTGCTCCGGCGTGAAGCAGTCGGCATTGAGTCCAACAAGAACCGCCATTTCTATTTCATGTTTTTCCATTTATTCCTCCATAGTCTTGCGATGCGGCTTGCGCCGAAATTGTCGAAAGACGTAAGAAAAAAGTCCGCACCCATACCAGGTGCGGACTTAAATCAATCACTTCAGGCCGTACTTCTTGTTGAAACGATCAACACGTCCACCGGTGTCAACAAGCTTCTGCTTGCCGGTGTAGAAAGGGTGGCACTTGGAGCAGATTTCAACCTTGATGTCCTTCTTTGTGGAACCGGTCGCGATGACCTCGCCACATGCGCATCTGATAGTAGTCTGTTCGTACTTGGGATGGATACCTTCCTTCACTGGGGTTCACCTCTTTCTTTTTGAATCTGTAAGAGGGCATACTGCCCTCCCCTTGGCTTTTCACGCCAGAATATTCTATCACAAGTAGCGGAAAATTGCAAGGTTTTTTTCATGTTTTTTGATAAAAAATTCTGGCCTTTTTCTCATTTTGACACTCGCACGGCGAATCCGATGCAGAAAAGAGCGTAAACAGGTCGGCGCAGCGACATTCCAGCCGGAAATATTCCAAGTCAGGCGGCGTTGCGCCGGCATTGACCAGCTGCAGCGACGAAGTTTTTTTGCATCGGTGCAAAATCTCCACTCCCCGCCGATTCATCGCCAGAACGCGCAAATATGGGATCGGCTTGCGCATCGTTTCCTCCGAAATGCCGAGATATGCACACAGCACCATCCGCGCAATGCGGCTTCTGGCATAGCGCTTGGACTTGGTCAGCGCAATGATTTCCTCCACACTCCCACCGCTGCGGCAGGCACGAGAAAATTTGCGCCAAAGTCCTTCATTGCCAAAGGGCAGCGCAGCAAACGCATCGTCCGTCATGGTTCGCAGACGCGCTAAAACCGCGCGCTCCCCATAGCGCAGCGCAAAGGTTGGCGCACCCCAATAAACCGTCCTGGCCGCCTCCGGCACATATTCGCTCCAATCCTGCACGCGCAGCTTACGCAGCGATGTTGCGGACGGATTTTCGGCGTCAGGTGTTTCGGCGTGATAGTCCCCTGCACGAAGCAGTGGAAGCGGCTGCATTGCAGAGTCGCTTGCAAGCAGCGCCTTGCAATATTCCACCGCCAGAATATCATTTGGCGTTGCAACCGGCATGGCATTGCCCGTGAGCTGCTCCAGCGCCGCTTGCCTGGCCGCCGCGAAAGAGTTCCCCCCTTGCAGCCTTTCCCGCAACACTTGCCGGTATTCTTCTGTCAGCAAAACTTTTGCGGTTGACATAATTCTATTATCGTCGCCGCATTCGCAGCCAAAGCACAAATCATCCACACATCCCAGCGCATCCAGCGCCGCCACGCCACCCGCTGCAAACCCCTCAGCGGACGACAGCGCCTTTGTCACCGGCAGTTCCAGCACCAGATCCGCGCCGCACAGCACCGCAGCCTTGGCACGCGTCATTTTGTCCATCACAGCCGGTTCGCCCCGCTGAACATAATTTCCGCTCATCATGCAAACAATAGCCGTACCCTGTCCGAATTTTTGCCGCACCAACCGCATCTGCTTTTGATGCCCGTTGTGCAAGGGGTTATATTCGCAAATAATTCCAACAGTTTTCACAAATTTTCCTCTTTTCTCAAAAAAATACTTGTCCTGACGCAGATTCTATTATACAATAAAGATTAGCGGATTACAATATGAATTGAATGAACCGAAAATAAGATATAGGAGTGAACGATATGAAAATTCTCGTAATTAACGCTGGCTCTTCCTCGCTGAAGTATCAGTTGATGGATCCGGACACCGGCCGCGTGTATGCAAAAGGTCTGTGCGAGCGCATCGGTATCGACGGCCGCCTGACGCACAAGGTCGTGGACGAAGCCGGCGAAACCACCCTGAAAGAAACCCGCGATATCCCCATGCCTACGCATTCCGAAGCCATTGAGTCTGTTTTGTCCATCTTGGTAGACGAAAAGTTCGGCGTTGTGAAGTCGCTGGATGAGGTGGACGCAGTCGGCCACCGCGTTCTGCATGGCGGCGATAAGTTTGTTGCTTCCTGCATCATTGACGATGCCTGCAAAAAAGCAATTGAGGATTGCATTCCTCTCGGCCCCCTCCACAATCCGGCAAACCTCAAGGGTATTTTGGCTTGCGAAAAGGCAATGCCCGGCAAAAAGCAGGTTGCTGTCTTTGACACTGCATTCCATATGACGATGCCCCCCAAGGCGTACCGTTATGCCATCCCCACGGAATATTACGAAAATGACCATATCCGTCGTTACGGCTTCCATGGCACCTCCCACCGCTTTGTGTCCAAGCGCACAATCGAGCTGATGGGCGGCAACAAGGATCTGAGAATCATTGTGGCACATTTGGGCAACGGTTCTTCCCTGTCCGCTGTGGTCGGCGGCGAATGTCAGGACACCTCCATGGGTCTGTCCCCTCTGGCAGGCGTTCCCATGGGCACCCGCAGCGGCGATGTTGACCCCTGCGTGGTGGAATTCATCTGCAACAAGTACGGCATGACCGTTTCCGAATGCCTGACGATGCTCAACAAGAAGTCCGGTATGCTCGCCATCTCCGGCAAGTCCTCTGACTTCCGCGATCTGGAAGACGGCGTGAAAGCCGGTGACGAGAACTGCGCACTGGCAAGAGAAAAGTTCGCTTATGAGGTCAGAAAATATGTCGGCGCTTACGCTGCTGCTTTGGGCGGTCTGGACTGCCTGGTCTTTACGGCCGGTGTCGGCGAAAACGACGGCAAAATGCGCGCTTCCATCTGCGAGGGCTTGGAATTCCTCGGCATCAAGCTCGACCCCGAAGCCAACAGCAAGCGCGGCGAAGAAATCATCATTTCTACGCCCGATTCCAAGGTCACCGTTTGGGTCGTTCCCACCAATGAGGAACTGATGATTGCCCAAGACACCGCAGAACTCTGCAAATAATCCAAAAACCGCAAAATGACCGGCGATACGCCCCCCAGAAAGGTAGCGCACCGCCGGTCTTTATTATGTCCTCGATAAATCGAAACGGCAGGGAGAGGAAATAGGATGTTTCCCAATAAAGATACTGCGCGATATGAGTTAGAACGCGCGAACACATTAAATCCAGGGCCGTGGACTGCCCACTCTCAAAATGTAGCCTCCGCCGCCAAGCGGATTGCCCAAGCCTGCGGTACGCTCGATGGTGACAAGGCCTTTGTTTTGGGATTGCTGCACGACATTGGCAGAAGAACGGGCATCGCAGCCGCCTGGCATATGATAGACGGTTATGACTACGCAATGTCAAAAGGCTGGGACGAGGTGGCCAGAGTGTGCCTTACGCACTCTTTCCCTGTAAAAGATATTGATGCAGATATCGGCAAGAAAGATATCACCCAAGCGCAGTACGATTTCATCCGAAAGTATCTGTCTGAAATTGAGTACGATGATTATGACAAGTTAATTATTCTGTGCGACGCGCTTGCCGATGCCAACGGATTCTGCATCTTAGAAAAACGGTTTATTGATACTACGAGAAGATACGGCATCTATCCGTTTTCCGTTGACCGTTGGAACAAAACTTACGAGTATAAAGCGTATTTTGAACAACGCATCGGCAAATCGGTCTATGCACTCCTCCCCAATATTGCAGAATGCATTTACCGCTGAACCACGATCAAACAGCGGTTATTTCCCCGCAGATTCCATAACACCGACCACCTGTTCTCCAAAATCGACCGATGATTGAAAATCGATTGCAGGCAGCAGCTTCTTTTGCTACAATATGACCGTCAGAAAGGAGAAGATGCCAATGCAAGTTGAAGTGAAAATTGACGCTTCCTATTCAGAAC
>CAMDZY010000056.1 GCA_945910975.1 uncultured Clostridia bacterium
TGCTTATCCTTTTTTAACACGAATATCACACAATAATGTATGTTTTCAAAATTTTTCTGTACCATTTAATTACCATTTGTTTCCAGCCCACGAATAGTGTACTACACGAATTGTGGGATGTCAAGTATTTTTTTCGTTGCGGCGGAATTCGATGCGTTTTACCGATAAAATCTGTTAATGTAGAAGCGGAAGAGGCAGGGCTGTTGAAATTGCGATCATTTTGGGGTTCTGCGGCAGACATCATGCATGGATATGTGCAATTGGAGAAGGAGGCAAAAGCATGATCGGAGCGAGAATTGCTGTTTTGCGTCACCAAGCCGGAATTTCACAGCTGACATTGGCAAAACGACTCAATGTGAGCGTAAGCACAGTGGGGATGTATGAACAGGGAAGGCGGGAGCCAAGCGGGGAGTGTCTGGTGAAACTGGCGGAGCTGTTTGGCGTTTCCACGGACTTTTTATTGACCGGCACCCCATCGGTGTGCTGCGATGCGGAAAAATTACAGGTAATTTTTTTGTCGGCCATCAGCAAGCTGGACGGAACGGTGCAGTTCCGCCATTCGGACGGAAGCGTTACGCCGATGGGGTCGCAGGAATTGGCACAGTTGTTTGCAACTTTGCTCTGTACGCCTTGACGTTTTGCAAAAAATCCGTTATGATAATGTCGGCTGAATCAGTGGCTTTGCTGCTTTTTCCGGATTCAGACATTATCACAATGGTGTATTTCCACCGACGCGGTGAGCCGTGCCAGTGGAGGGTTCAGCACACATTATGATAAGGAAAACAATTGTGAAGGCGGAACGATAAATGACGGACGAGCAGTGGATGCAGCAGGCGCTGCAGTTGGCCAAGCAAGCGGCGGCGGAGGGAGAGGTTCCGGTCGGCGCGGTGGTGACTCTGGGCGATGAAATCGTCGGGCAGGGGAGAAACCGCCGAGAGATGGGCAAAAATGCCCTGTATCATGCAGAACTTGAGGCCATCGATCAAGCCTGCACGCGACTTGGCGGTTGGCGGCTTTGGCAGTGCAGCATTTATGTTACGCTGGAGCCTTGCCCCATGTGCGCCGGTGCCATTCTCAACGCGCGAATCCCGCGTGTGGTCTATGGCGCGCCGGACGATAAGAACGGCGCGGCCGGTTCGGTGATCAACATTTTGTCGATGCCCTTCCAGTTTCGGCCGCAGCTTGTTTCCGGCGTGCTGGAGGCGCCGTGCAGGCAGCTTTTGCAGGAATTTTTTCAACAATTACGCGAAAAAAGATCCACCGAGGAACCTCGGTGGAAAAAATAAGATAGAATTGTCGAATAAGGAGATTTTGTGATGGATTACCGATATGATACCCAGCTTTTGCTGGAAAACGGCGGTGTGGACGAGGATACCCTAAATGATTATTTTCTCCAACATTTTCAGGGCGACTGTCTGCTGACCGTGGGGGATGAAGAACTGATGAAAATCCATTTCCATACCAACGAGCCGTGGAAGGTGCTGGAATACTGCGCAGGACTTGGCGAGATTTTTGACGTTGTAGTGGAGGATATGAACAGACAGGCCAGAGGTCTGCACGGGTAATGCACATGGAAATGAACGAACGGGTGGGGGGCATTGTTGCAGCGCTGAAATCAGCCTATCCTGACCCAATGTGTGCGCTGCACTACCAAAAAGACTATGAATTGATGATCGCCGTGCGCTTGTCCGCACAGTGTACCGATGAGCGGGTGAATCTCGTGACGCCGGCGCTGTTTGCACGCTACCCGACCTTGGATGCTTTTGCCGAAGCGGACGTTGCAGAGGTGGAGGAATATGTGCATTCGTGCGGCTTTTATAAGCATAAGGCACGAGATATCGTGTTGGCGTGCCAAATGCTGCGGGATGTCTACGACCGCCGGGTGCCGGACAATATGGAAGATTTGCTGAAGCTGCCGGGGGTAGGACGCAAGACAGCCAATTTGCTGTTGGGTGATATTTATGGCAAGGAAGCGTATGTGTGCGACACACACTGCATCCGCATCACGAACAAGCTGGGTCTGGTGTCCGGAACCAAAGACCCCGGCAAGGTGGAGCAGCAGCTGCGCAAGGTTCTGCCGCCGGAGGAATCCTCGGCGTTTTGTCACCGCATTGTGCTGCATGGCCGTGCTGTCTGTACAGCGCGTGCGCCCAAATGCGGGGAATGTACGCTTGCGCCGTTCTGCAAAGAATTTATGGGAGAATGACTATTTGCGGGGCCGCTGAAAAATTTCGTTTTTCGCGCATTTCATCAGCGTGCGGAGGGCTTCCGATACGATCTTTCGGTCGCTCTCGTCCAGATGACGCGCAGCCTTTAGGATGGTTTTGGCGCAGGCAAACCAGCTGTCGCCCAAATCATCCAGAGTCTGCGCGTTTGTGCTGCGCAAAAGGGCATAGCAGGTGTCGACAAATTTTTCCCGCTTCGCGCGATCCATTTCCGTCAGCCACGCCTTGAGCGCGGAGTTGATGAACCGGCTGCTGTTTGTGACGGTATCCAGACAGGTAAACTGATTGCACATCAGTTGCCAGGAATAGATGTCGTGCTGCCAGATGCCGGTTTTCTGCGTGCTGTGTACGATGCTGTAGGTTTCTTCGTGTTCCAGCAGCATCCCAACGATGGACGACTGCGGCACAAAGGTATGTACACGGCTGCAAACAGCCTGATACGATGCCGTGTCCAGCACGCACGCATCAAATCCGGGGCCGTCAAAGTTGTAGACGGCGCGAATGCGCGGCTGGATATCGGCCGGACAAAATGCCGATGCATACACGGCCAGGTTGCCGCCCTTGGAGTGTCCGCCCAGGAACAGTTCGCCGCAAACCGTATTTGCAATGGCGGTGAAGTATTCCACTGCCAGCGTCTGCGCCGGGACGGGATGGACGAAGCTCATGTTAAAGTCTTCTTTCCAACCGACCAGCGTGCGGTCTGTTCCGCGGAATGCGATATAATACTGATCATCCGATATCTGCACGGTGATGGCGGAAAACTGGGTCTGCGATTCGAGATCCAGCTTATTTTCGTGCGCAAGCAATCGCAGCGAGCGAAAGCGCGGGCATTGCATCAATGTTTGCAGCAACGCCCAGTCGTCTTCCTGCGTCAGCCTGCTTTTCAAATCCTCCACAGCAAGCAGCTTGGCACAAACCGAGCCGATGGTGGGATTTTCTTCCGAAAAAGCATCCGCGGCGCATTCAAAGGGTGCATAGGAAAAGCGTGCCAAGATCACGCCGTCCACCTCGTTGAGAGGGCTTTGCTGCATCGTTAAATCGCCGCGCCAGCTTAAATAATCCATAAAATTCGCCATAAAAATACCTCTTGTGAAAAAACTGCCCGTTTGCGCTTGACAAAATCAGACAGAATGTGTATACTGTTTGTACAACCAAATAAACCTTATCAAGAGTGGTGGAGGGACCGGCCCTATGAAGCCCGACAACCTGCGTAAGCAAGGTGCCAATTCCGGCGGTTCGTAATCGACAGATGAGGATACGAAAGCTCCGCGCGCCCTGTCGAACAGGGGGCGCTTTTTTCTTACCTCAGCAAGAAAGGAAGAATTGTATATGCAAAAAAGAATTTTTACCTCGGAGTCCGTTACCGAAGGACATCCCGACAAAATCTGTGACCAGATTTCCGACGGCGTGCTTGACGCCATTCTGGCACGGGATCCGCAGGCACGCGTGGCGTGCGAGTGTGCCACAACGACCGGCATGGTGCTGGTCATGGGCGAGATTTCAACCGACTGCTATGTGGACATCGCAAAGGTCGCGCGGGAAACCATCTGCAAAATCGGCTATGATTCCGGGGAAACCGGTTTTAATGGCAAAACCTGTTCCGTTTTAACCGCAATCGATGAGCAGTCCGGCGACATCGCAATGGGCGTCAACCGCTCCTATGACGATGCCAGCACCGGCGCCGGCGATCAGGGCATGATGTTCGGCTTCGCCTGCAACGAAACCAAAGAGCTGATGCCCGCACCCATCTCCTATGCACATAATCTCACCCGCGCCTTGGCCGATGCCAGAAAATCCGGCAAGCTGAACTGGCTGCGGCCGGACGGCAAGAGCCAGGTTTCCGTGCAGTACGGCGAGGATGGCGCGGTGGAGCGCATCGACACCGTGGTGGTGTCTACCCAGCATTCGCCCGACATTCCGATCGAACAGCTGCGCGAAGCGGTGATTGAGGAAATCATCAAGCCCAACCTACCCTCCCGCCTGTTGGACAACACGCGCTTTTTGGTCAATCCGACCGGACGCTTTGTCATCGGCGGCCCGGTGGGCGACTCCGGCCTGACCGGCAGAAAAATCATTGTCGATACCTACGGCGGCTATGCCAGCCATGGCGGCGGCGCATTCTCCGGCAAGGATCCGACAAAGGTCGACCGCTCAGCAGCATACATGGCGCGCTATATTGCAAAAAATATCGTTGCCGCAGGTTTGGCACAGAAGTGTCAAATTGAATTGGCCTACGCCATCGGCGTAGCGCAGCCGGTTTCTGTTTTGGTGGACACCTACGGCACCGGTAAGCTCTCCGATTTGCGTCTGGCAGAACTGGTAAAGACCTGCTTTGACCTGCGCCCCGATGCCATTATCCGCACCCTGGATCTGCGCCGTCCCATCTATCAGCAGACCGCCGCTTACGGTCATTTTGGCCGTCCGGAACTGGATTTGCCGTGGGAACGCGTGGATCAGACCGAAAAGCTGCTTGCCAATGCATAAATTATAATCGAAAATTGTAAACTTTTCAAGCATACAAAAGCCGAGCGGACTTTGACCGTTCGGCTTTTGTGGGTATTACACGTTGAACAGGAAGTTGACAATGTCGCCGTCCTTCATCACGTATTCCTTGCCCTCGCTGCGCACCAAGCCCTTTGCCTTGGCAGCGGCCATGGTGCCGCAGGCTTTCATGTCTTCAAAGGCAATGACCTCGGCGCGGATGAAGCCGCGTTCAAAGTCGGTGTGGATTTTGCCGGCAGCTTGGGGCGCTTTGGTGCCTTTCTTGATCGTCCATGCGCGGCACTCATCGCTGCCTGCGGTGAGGAAGGAGATCAGACCAAGCAGGGCGTAGCTGCTTTGGATCAATTGGTCAAGGCCGGATTGCTTCAAGCCCAGTTCTTCCATAAACATGGTCTTTTCGTCCGGGTCGTCCAGCTCGGCAATGTCTGCCTCCAGCTTGGCGCAGATGGGAATGACCTCGCTGCCCTCGGCATCGGCCAGCTTTTTCACGTCCTGATAATAGCCGACCGCTTCCGGCTCTGCAAAGGTGTCCTCTGACAGGTTGGCAACATAGATGGTCTTTTTCAGTGTCAGCAGGTCGGAGGTGGCGATCAGCGCCAGTTCATCCGGCTCCCCGTCAAAGGTGCGTGCCAGCTTACCCTCGTTCAGATGGGCGAGTAGACGGGAGAAAAGCTCGGCTTCCTTCAGAAACTTCTTGTCGCCCTTGGCGGCTTTTTGCGCCTTGTCAATACGGCGCTCGACCATTTCAATGTCCGACATCACAAGCTCCAGATTGATGATGTCGATGTCGCGCAGCGGGTTGGTGGAGCCTTCCACGTGCGTCACGTTACCGTCGTCAAAGCAGCGCACCACGTGCACAATGGCGTCGGTGTTGCGGATATTCGACAAAAACTTGTTGCCAAGTCCCTCACCATGGGATGCGCCCTTGACCAAGCCTGCAATGTCCACAAATTCCACCGTGGCCGGTGTGAATTTTTTCGGCTGATGCAGATCGCGCAGCCATTCCAGCCGCGCATCCGGCACACTCACCACGCCCACATTGGGGTCAATGGTGCAAAATGCGTAGTTGTCTGCGGGAACACCCGCATTGGTGATTGCGTTAAACAAAGTGGATTTGCCCACATTGGGCAGTCCGACGATACCTAATTTCATTGGTAATACTTCCTTATTTTTAATGATTGACGCGGCGGCGGTTGTAGAACTGCGCCAAGCCGCCCTCTGATGTTTCGCGGAATTGCTGGTTCATTGCCTTGCCGGTTTCGTACATGGTGCGTACCACCATATCAAAGCTGGCGGTGCGGGTGCCGATGAGGAAGTGCGCAATGTTCATTGCATCCAGCGCGCGCTTTGCGGCAACGGCGTTGCGCTCGATGCAGGGAATCTGCACCAAGCCGCAGATGGGGTCGCAGGTCAGCCCAAGCTGATGCTCCATTGCAATTTCAGCGGCATATTCCGCCTGCTCGATCGGAAGTCCCATCAGCTGGCACAGCGCGGCGGCAGCCATGGAGCAGGCCGTGCCGATTTCTGCCTGGCAGCCGCATTCGGCGCCGGAGATGGAGGCATTGCGCTTTACCAGATTACCGATCAGACCGCCGACGGCAAGGGCGCGAATGACATCGTCCTCGGAAAAATCATATCGCTGCTGCATATATTTTAACACAGCCGGCATCACGCCGCAGCTTCCGCAGGTGGGCGCGGTGACGATGGTACCGTTGTCAGCGTTTTGTTCCGCCACGGCAAACGCGTAAGAGCAGACCAGCCGCATTTCGCGCACCTGCGGAATTTCGCCCGTATGCTCCTGCGAGTAGAGCAGCTTGGCTTTCCGCTCCAGCTTCAGGCCGCCGGGCAGGATGCCCTCGGCACGCAAGCCGTCGTCAATGGACTGCTGCATGGTGCGCCAGATCGTCCGCAAAAAGTCCCAAATTTCCGGCCCTTCGTTGATTTCCACGTATTCCGGCAGGGATATGTAGCGCCATTTGCAGAATTGCGCGATCTCCGCAAACGAATTTTCCGGATAAATTTCCGGCGATTCTACATCGGAGCGACCCTCTACTACGATATCGCCGCCGCCAATGGACTCTACCCGCGAAAAAGCAACCTGTTCTTCGCCCTTGTAGGCAAAAAAGTCCAGCGTGTTCGGGTGCTTCATTTCGGCGGGGTCTTCGGTGGCAAAAACGACCTCGGTTTCCACCGGGGCAAGCGTTTGATAGATCACACGGTCGGTGCCGTGACCCTTACCGGTTTTGCAGAGGGAGCCGTAGAGCACGACCTTGTAGCGGTCTGCGTCCGGGTTTTCCTCACGGAACAGTTTGGCCGCGCGTTCCGGCCCCATGGTATGGGAGGAAGAAGGCCCCTTGCCAATTTTATAAACCTCTCGTATGGATTTCATGATGTATCCTCCGAAATATTCTTTCGTCAATCAGACGGCAATGCCTGTTCTGACAAATACATTATAACAGAAAACCCCAAGAAATCAATGACGATTTGTCAATTTTTCGGGGGAACAAAAGCCTTAGCCGGGTATTGTGCGTTGTTGCCCAAGGCTTTCGAGCGCCAACTCGCCGGCCAGCTTGAACAGCGCGTCTGACAGCACCTGTTCCAGCGGCAAGCAGACCGTTTCGGCGACCCTTTGGTACAGCGCAAGGGTCGCGCGATCGATGTGCAGCGTAATTTCAACCATTAAGAACCTCCCCAAACAGACTTGCAGGGGCTGTTAACGAACATGGCACGCACGCGCCGAACGCTGCAAGACTTTTCTAACAGCTCCCACGTTTTAGTTTATGCTGTAATTTCATTTATTGACAGCGCCGAAAACGTGTGATAATATTATACAAACAACGCCGAAAGGATGAAAATTATGGGAAAAGAGAAAAATGTGGAGCAAATCACCGATATGGAGGTCGATTTTGCGCAGTGGTTTACCGATGTGTGCAAAAAGGCAGAGCTGATCGACTATTCCTCCATCAAGGGTATGTTTATTTACCGCCCCTATGGCTATGCGATTTGGGAAAATATTCAGCATATTCTGGATGCCGAGTTTAAGAAAACCGGCGCGGAAAATGTCTATATGCCGATGCTGATCCCCGAATCCCTGCTGCAAAAGGAAAAGGATCATGTGGAAGGCTTTGCACCGGAGTGTGCATGGGTCACCATGGGCGGCAGCGACAAGCTGGAGGAGCGCTATTGCATCCGTCCAACCTCGGAAACGCTGTTTTGTGAGCATTTTAAGGATGTCATCCACTCCCACCGTGACCTGCCCAAGATGTATAACCAGTGGTGCAGCGTTCTGCGCTGGGAAAAGACCTCCCGCCCGTTCCTTCGCCACCGTGAGTTCTTGTGGCAGGAGGGGCATACCATGCACGCCACAGCGGAGGAAGCCAGAGCGGAAACCGAAAAGATGCTCAATGTCTATGCCGATTTCTGCGAAAACGTTCTGGCCATGCCCGTCACGCGCGGACAGAAAACCGACAAGGAAAAATTCAACGGTGCAGAGGCAACCTATGCCATCGAATGCATGATGCACGACCGCAAAGCGCTGCAGGCCGGCACCTCGCACTACTTCGGCGACGGCTTCGCCAAGGCGTTCGATATCACCTATACCAACAAGGAAAATCAGCGCGTCAATCCGTTCCAGACCTCTTGGGGCGTGTCCACGCGGCTCATTGGCGGCATCATCATGACTCATGGCGACAACAACGGCCTGATCCTGCCCCCGAAGATTGCACCGGTACAGGTTATTGTGGTGCCGGTCGCGCAGCATAAGCCCGGCGTTCTGGAAGCAGCGTCCAAAATCTGTGACCGCCTTTCGGCAGCGGGCTACCGCGTGAAGATGGACGACAGCGACAATTCCATGGGCTGGAAGTGCGCACAGTATGAAATGAAGGGCGTCCCGCTGCGTCTGGAAATCGGCCCGAGAGATATGGAACAAAACCAGTGCTGCATGGTGCGCCGTGACAACCGCGAAAAGGCATTTGTTTCGCTGGAGAACTTGGAGCAGGCAGCAGGCCAGCTGCTGGAGGATGTCCACAACGGCCTGTATCAGCGCGCGCTGAAGAACCTGACCGAGCATACCTATGAAGCGCACACCTTGGAAGAGGCCAAGCAAATTCAGCAGGAAAAGGGCGGCTTTGTCAAGACCATGTGGTGCGGCTGCCTGGAATGTGAAATGAAGATGAAGGAAGTGGCGGGGATGTCCTCTCGCTGCATTCCGTTCAAGCAGGAAAATTTGGACGATGTGTGCGCCATTTGCGGCAAGCCTGCAAAGAAAATGGTCTATTGGGGCGTAGCATATTAAGCCGCTGCGCCATGACAGGAGGTAGGTTCTGTGAATCGGATTGAAAAGACAAAAAAATATCTGTATCAGCAGTTTGCAGCCTCGGGTGCAGAAGATGTGGTCTGGCGCTATCGCTATGAGCATACCCTGCGCGTGGCGGCTGTTGGCCGAACCATTGCCATGCAGGAGGGCTTTGACGTGGAAACCTTGGAGCTGGCGTGCTTGTTGCATGATTTGGGCTATGTTCGCTGCAAAACGGAAGAGGATTACGCGCATCATGGCAAGATCAGTGCGGAAATGGCGCGTGACTTTTTAAAGACGCTGGACTTGGAATCGGAAATGCTGGAAACAATTTGCTACGCCATTGCCTGCCATACAGAGGATGAGAAGGACTGCCCGCGTCCGTGTACCCCGGCGGAAGCCTCCGTAGCCGATGCGGATAATATCGACCGCTTCGATGCCCTGCGCATGGCGGACAACCTGACCTATTTCGACTTGATGAAAAAGCGTCCCAAGGAGATCATGGAAATTTGCAGCAAGCAAATTGAACGCTACCAAAACTATCTGGACATCCCCTTCGCCACCCGCACTGCCACCGCACTGTGGCGCGACCGGCTGGGCTTCCAACTGGAATACTTCCGCCGCCTGAAAACGCAGATGGAAACCTGTCTTGAATAAACCCAAGTGCCGCAGCAAACCGATTGCTGCGGCACTTCTTTGCCCTCGTGTGTGATTCCGCAGCGCCCTTTCGGAATTTGCATCAAAGAATCGTGAAAAGCTAC
>CAMDZY010000057.1 GCA_945910975.1 uncultured Clostridia bacterium
TCCTTCATGAGCATACTGAACATATCCGAGATGGAGAACATCGACATACGGTACTTGCTGTCAATGATCAGCGCGCAGATAAATGCCTGATTGGGATTTGCCACCTTCTGGCCGCCCGTTCGGTACGACGCAACGTAGCTGACAACCTTGCCATCTTTCTTACCGACGATGGCCAGAATCGTTCCCTTTTTTCTCTGATAGTCGATAAAATTTTCGCCGCTCAAGTTTTTATTGAATTTTCCGACCCAGAACTTGTTGTTCCGCATCAGTTCCGCTACGGCATCCGCGTCCTTTTCCGTATAAAAATCATACGTTATTTTTGCCATTTCTTTTTCCTCCCCGCTCTCAAACGAACCGCCATTGCATGGCTGATTCGCATCAGTTCAAGTGCCAGTCGAATTCATTTGTTTTGAATTTTGAAAAATACTCCTCTGCCGATATCATGTAAAACGCCTCCGCAAATTCAACCATCGGCGATAGCGCAAATTTGCTGCGATATTGGTTCAGGCTTTTTGCAAATGTGACATAGTCTAGGGTATCCGTCTGGGATTTGCACAGGCGCATCGCTTCCAGCTTGTCCTCCATCTGCTGCGTGATATTCACGATTCGATTGGGATTGACCGGCGTCCAGACCTCATAAATGCAAAGTGTCCCCGTGTATTGTCCCTGTGCCACTTCCCGAAAGAGCCAATTTGTCTTTCTGTGGTCGGTGTGCAAGTCATAATACGGTGGAAGATAAATCAAATCCGGTTTTATGAACGTCAAAAGCTCCCGCAGCCGTCCGTCATCCTCCCACACCCCATCCATTGCATCCGGATAATCCAGAAAATAGGCATGTTGGATCCCGAGCACCTGATTCGCCGCTCTTGTTTCCTCCTTGCGGATTTCGGATAGTGCTTGATCACTTTTCAGTGAAGAATTACCCTTGTCCCCCGCCGTAAAATAAATCACCGTGACATCATCGCGATCCTGCGTATGCTTGCGAATCACGCCACCGCAGCCAATGATTTCGTCATCCATATGCGGCGCCAGCACCAAAACACGTTTGCCCTTCGGTTTTTTGATCACCTTTGGCCATGCAAACATCCTCTAAAACCTCCCGCTTCAAAATACAGTCCGCAGCCAAAATTCCGGCCACCCACGGGGTGACAGGCGCGGATTTTCGCGATCAAATCGTAAAAATCCTTGCCATCCTAATTCTTACGGTTTTCTGTGAATCAATACTTTTTGGCTTTCCGCGACATACTGATGATTGCCAACAGATAGAAAATAATGCCGCTGGCCACCAGTACCAGGATGTGGAACCAGGGTTCGGCCGTCCAACTGCCATAGGTAAAGGTTGCACCAACCTCCTCCTGGAACTTGCCCAGCACCACGTCCGGTACATCGCCCAAACCGGGTGCCATCAGCAGCTGGCGGAACAGCGCTGCTGCGTGTGCACAGGGGAAGCACTTAATGACCCACTGCACACCGCTGGGAAGCGCACCCATCGTGATGTATGCGCCAATCAGGAAGCCAATCAACGTACCAATGATAATACTGATGGTTGTATACACATTTGTCGTTTTTACAAAGGAAATGATAAAGCAGACCATCGCGCTGGAGGAGAACGTGGAAAGCAGGATCACGCCGAGCACCTTCAGCAGCGTCATTGCACTCATCCATTCCCCGCCCTTTGCAACAATGTAGATCTCTCCGGCGAGGAGCGTAACCAGTGACATAACAATGCTAATAATCAGACCGGTAAACATATAGCCGGCCGTGACGCTTCTTCTGCGAATGGGGGAAGAATAAAAGTCCTTGACGCATTTGCGTTCCTTGTCGGAAACCATTACCGCATACGCGCCCATGCTGGTTGTGATGGCAGTGGAGGCCAACATTCCGGCAACGACCCAGGAGTTCATGACATACGATGCATCATCTAAGAAGTCCAATCCCTCCGTAATGGCATCGCCAATGAAAAAGATGAATAGGCAGAAAATGATTATTACTCCAAGCAAAGAGAAGAATACCCCGCCCTTGTCCTTGAAGAAAATCTTTAATCCGCGTGACGTCATTTGGCTCATTCTCTGATCTCCTTTCCGGTGATGTTCAGGAAGACATCGTCCATTGTTCCGTACAGCACCTCAAAACTCTCCACATAGTCCAGCAGCGGCTGCAAAATCGAAATTGCGTCCAGCGTTGACTGGATTTTTACATCAATATAATCGACTGCTTCCGTCCAACTCAGTTGCCGCTTTTTCAGGCTGTCCTTCAACTTTTTCTCCGCACCGGGCTTGATTTTGATTCGAATATGCTCTGAGCTATATTGCTCCTTCAGTTCATAAGGTGTACCCTGTGCAACGATCAAGCCATCGTCCATAATCACAACATAGTCAGCCTTTGCGGCTTCCTCCATATAATGGGTCGTCAGGAAAATCGTCATATTGTTTTCAGATTGTAGCCGCTCGATGGTTTCCCAAATATGCTTTCTCGTCTGCGGATCCAGACCGGTGGTCGGTTCATCCAAAAAGAGGATTTCCGGCGTGTTCAACAGCGCCCGTGCAATATCCACACGTCTTCTCTGGCCGCCGGACAGTGTGCCGTAGTCGCGGTTGATAAAATCTTCAACCTCGGCATATTTTGCTGCCGACTCCACAGCCGCCTTTCGCTCAGCCTTTCCCTTGTGGTAAAAACCGGCGCGAATCATCAAATTCTCTTTTACCGTTAGGTTTTTATCCAGCAAGCTATCTTGGAAGACCACGCCAATTTTTTTGCGGATGTTTTCGGCGTCACGATCCATGTCATAGCCGGCAATTTCAATTTTGCCCTCGTCATACTTGTTGAGCGTGCATAGGATGTCAATTGTTGTCGATTTTCCCGCACCGTTCGGTCCCAGGAAAGCAAACAGGCTCCCCTTTTCCACCGTAAAGTCAATGCCCTTGACTGCCTTGACCTTTCCGTATGATTTTTTCAGGGACGAAACGGTAATGATATCGCTCATATCCAATCTCCTTTCAAGTGTGATATCGCATATATCCAATTTCGATTCGTACGGATGCAATCATCTGTGCTCTGGCTGCGCTGCCGTTGCACACACGGCGTTATGAAAAGCGCATTGTCTTTCTCACGCCAGCCTTTTCAAATTTGTTGACTAAAAAAATCAGCTTGTTCAAATCCGGCTGCTTGCTTGTATTGTTCGTGGTTTCGGTCAACTGTGGCCTACCTGCAAAAAATGCGAAGTTGGAAACCACCTTCAGGCGAAATTGTTCAAACTGTGACTTGTCTTCTATCAGCGTACAGTCCGTATTCGTCAGAATCAGCTGAATCTCATAAGGAATATCCAGAATCTGAATTTCCAGCACGGAGTTCGGAACCGCCAGCACCGAAGGATCGTAAGTAAGCACCAGGGAACGGAAAAACGCCCTGACCTTTTCCAGCCGGTATTCCTCATCCGTCATGGCAGCGGTTCGTGTAACCGTTGAGGCATCAATATAGCGCAGATAGGAATCAATATCCATAGCAGGCTTGGAAATGGATTGCAGCAATTCAGACGGAATCGTCTGCGTTTTGGCATAGCTTGCGCCGGCCTGACGCAAAGATGCAAACACGTCCGCAGTGCGCCACTGCAAAAAGCGATTCGACAGCAGCTGCCCTTCCGGGATCAATATCACATCGCACAAATCGCCATAAAGAATTTCAAATTGCTTTTTGATGGCATCCATATTGGCATCAATATTATAAAATCCACAGCTGCAAAAAACAAACACCTTTTTATAATGCAGCGTATAACGCTTGGGATGCTTGGTGTGCTGTGCGTCCGTCTTTTCCAGCTGCGGGTAATTGATGGGAAGCAGCCGATCCATGAACTTTTTACAATCCGATGGAACGCCAAAAATAAAGTTTGGAAAGCTCCAAATCAGAATGTCTGCCGCCACATATTTTTGGATATATTGCGCCATATCATCCTGAATGCAGCAGGTGCCGCTTTCGTTTTTCAAGCAAGTCAGGCAACCCTTGCACGCAGAAATATTCGCTTGCGAACAGATAATTTCTTCCACTTCATATTCGCCAAAGCGGTTCATTTCATCTAAAAATGCCTGTGTTGCCTTGCGCGTGTTGCTCGCTGCGCCGCGCGGGCTGCCGTTAATCAACAAAATCTTTTCCATAATACCTCATGTTTCGCCGTGAAGCATCCGGTCGATTCGTTGCGCCGCAATTTTCGGTGCAAGTCTTCTGTCCTCAAAATGCGCTTGAATCGACTCTGCCAGCTGCGCAGCGTTGTGCCGGTATTCCGGCTGCGTCAGAATTGCCTGCAATGCCGTTTGAATGCTGCGCTCAGAAATATCATACGTCTGAATAATCTCGCAGCATTTGCTGTGCCGCTGCACATTTTCCACATTCAGTCGCTGCTCAAAGGTGGCCGGTAGCGAAACAAACGGACACTTGCCGACGATCACCGGGTACAACGTCCCCTGCCCACCCTGAATCAACGCAGCATCGCAGCACTGCACGATCTCAATGAGCGGAAATTTATCACAAAAATGATAATTTTCCGGGTACGCAGCCAAATCGCTTTCATCCAGAATCCCGACGACCGACACAAAGAAGTCGCAGTCAAAGCCCAACGTTGCGTGCAAAATTTTCTGAAAAAGCTCTTTTTTTCCGCCGGAACCGATGGAAATCAAAACTTTTTTTCTGCCGTTGTTTTGCGCAAGCACCGCATCTACCACAGGCGGCATTTCAATTTTTTCGTTGTTCCAAATGGGCCCGATAAACTGATAATGCTCGGATTCCGGCAGCTCTCCAAACAGTTCCCGCGCATCCGACATCAGGTTCAGATCACCGGTGTAAATGTCAAAATCACAGCCAAGCGGCGGCAAATTCTTCTCTTCCAAAAGCCGGTTCCACTCCTTCGAGGTTTTCGGCTTTCCGAGCAGACGCTCACACGCGATCTTGTCCTCGAACAGCGCGCGAATTTGCTGATACGGCACATTGCCGCTTCGCTTTAAACTGTCAAATTCCTTTGCCTTTTCCAATGTCTGCTGCAAATATGGCTTTGAAAGTGTCGCAGCCAGGCACCAAACGATTGGCGTTCCGGTCAGTTTTGCGGAAATCGTCAGGGTCATCCGGTAGCCGGTCAGGACGCAAGCCGGCTGATATTTTTCAATAATCGCCGTTTCTTCCGCGATCATCTGGCGAATTTCATCCGCAGAAGCGTATTGATTGCCATATTGTCCCATACCCAGCAGCTTTTCAATCCGTTTTGGTGTATACCATTGGACATCGAAGGGCACGCTTTGGCGAATATACGGTTTCTCCTTTAAGAGATAATCATACTTTCCCTCGCCGATAAAGACAATCTCATAGCCCATCTGATAGAGCGCATCGGATATTTCAATCATTCGCTGCGTTTCGCTCCAATTGAACAACGCACTGCCGACAAGGATCTTATCCTGCTTCATATACTTCCCTGACCTTTACAAAAAAATCTCCGTCCAGAACCGGCTGTTTATTGGCCTGTTTGATAATTTTTACCTGAAACTTCAAAACTCCATCCGCAGTTTTCTTCCCCTTGCACCGCAAGCTCAGCGTTAAGCGCTCATAGAGCAAGCCGGGAGAGAGGAACTTGCATTGAAATTTCAAAATCTCATAGGAAACATTGTTGATTCCCTGATAGGTTGCATCGAGCCATTCAAGAATCGCCTGTTCTACCCAAACGAAATACTGCGGATGATGAATGATATTGTAGGAGTCCGTATCGGATGGGCAGACCAATATCTGTGTTTCAAAATCCATGTATTTCCCTCCTTCGATTCTTGAATGGCGCAATTGCCTTAATTTTTTTCAAGGATAATTGATGAATAAGTTCCTCCAAGTGCCATTGTGCTAAGGCAAACATTACGAATTCCCTTCTTCTCATTGGTCTTGCGATAATGGGATGCAATATCGGATTTCAGCTCCGGCAGATCATCCGGCATACCAATGACCTCCTGATGGAGCATGGAATAAAGTGCAGCCAGCAGGCCATAACCCGAGTTGCTGCCGGACGCGATACCCAGCATCGGCGAAACCATGCTGCAAGCAACATCCTCCGCCAGCAGGCCTTCTTGAATCAGGCGTTGCAGCGCATGGATATCTGCGGCATCACAGTTGGGAATGCCCATTGCGGCAGGGATGTAAAGGTCAATTTTGTCCTCACCGCTGTCCTGAATCGCGCGTTTCACGCATTCGTACAGCTCCTCGCCCTGCGGCGAAACCGTGCCAAGGTGATAGTTGTCTGAAGTCGTGGCATAGCCCTTGACAGAAGCATAGATGTTCGCGTTACGTGCAGCTGCGTGCTGCTCGGTTTCCAGCATCAGTGCCACTGCACCGGGCGAAAGCACCATACCGTCTGCCTGTTCGGAGAGCGGCGCAAACTTTGTTCTCGACAGCAGATGCACTTTGTCATTGCCAAGGATCAGCGGGTCATTGCATTCGTCCGCGCCGATCATAATGATTGCGTCTGCCATGTCACTATTCAAAAGTTCTGTTGCATAGTCGAATGCAACCAGGAAGGATGCCGTGCCGGAAGAAAGCGTTGAGGTCGGCCCCTTGAGCATATTGGCAATGCAGAAGTTGCCGGGCGCGGCGTTGATCACGCTGTTGGGGAAGTCGGACAGGCTGATTGAGCCGATGCCCTTCGTCACAATGCTTTTGTCGATGTTGACGATCGTAGCCAGCGGACCTGTTCCTGTGGCATAGATCACGCCGATTCGTTCAGTATTATTTCTTGTTACCGTCAACTTGCTGTGATCGAGTGCCTGTTTACCGGCAGTCATCGCCAGCTTGGTCACATCGTCGATCCTGCGGATCACGCGGCCGGGAATGTATTTTTTCCATTCCACCGCGTGCATCGTGCCGGCCTGATTGCACTTTGCCCCGTCAATTGTAACATTTTCAATGTTGACGCTTCTGGATGCAAATGTGTTCCACAGTTCTTCCAAATTCTCACCGCCAACGCCGCAGCAGCCCATGCCGGTAATCACAACTTTTTTCTTCTCCAGCGGCTTCACTTCGCGCTTGGTTGTAACCTTCCCCAGCGCCAGACAGCAGTTATTGCCGCCGAACGCGAACGAGTTGGAGAGAATAATGTCACAGTCATGCTTTTGAGCCGTATTCGGAACCAAATTGATGGGTGATTCGGCATCGCTCTGGAAATTGACCGTAGGCGGCAGCAAGCCATTGTTCAGTGTCATAATCGACACCACGCACTCCTCTGCCCCGGCTGCGCCCAAGCAGTGGCCAATTGCGCCCTTGATACTGCTCAACGGCACCTCGGAAATCTTATCGCCGAAGACGGTTTTAAACGCAGAGCGCTCCGCCTTATCATTTGCAGTTGTGCCGGTGCCGTGGCCGTTGACATAGGAAACAGCCTCTTTTTGAATCCCGGCAAGATTGATTGCCGTATTCATGGCACGCGATGCACCGCCGCCGCCCAAGTCAGGTGCAGTCGGATGATAGGCATCCGCACTCAAGCCGTAGCCAAGTACCTCTGCATAAATGGTTGCATTTCTTGCCACGGCGTGTTCATAGTCCTCCAGCATGACAAACGCGCCGCCCTCGCCCAAGTTGATCCCATGGCTGCCGCTGTAAGGCTGGCAGGGATTGGGGTCAAGCGCCTTCAGGGAGTTGAACCCGGCGAAAGAGAACACACAAAGCGGGTCAACACCGCCAATCAGCATCGCGTCATGCTTGCCGCTCTTGATCATATCCGCGCCATAGCCCACGATATTGCCACTGGCAGCGCAAGCGGTTGAAATGACATTTTTTACGCCTTTAAATTGATATTTTTTTGCGATCACGTCCACCACGGCGTGCAGCGGATACAGATACAGATATTTTTCATCCGCATCATCAATATTGCCATCCTTCAGCCACTGCCGATGGAATGTCTGGCCGCTCAGCATACCGCCAAGCGAGGTGCCGATGGCAACACCCCTGCGATAGGGGTCTTCCGCATTTGCATCAAATCCGGCATGGGTCAGACATTCTTTTGCCGCCATGATCGCGATTTGTGCGCATCTGTCATAGGGAACGTTGTTTTCCTCAAAGAACGGATCCACCTCTGTCAGGTTCTGGATCTCGCCCACCGAGCCTTTATAGTCACCGTCGACAGAGGAAAAGACCTTCGCGGTTATCCCACTGTCGCCGCGAAACAGCCTCTGCTCAACTTCTTCTTTGTTTTTGCCAAGCGCATTGATAATACCATAGCCGGTAACGACAACTCGCTTCATTGTTTTTTCCTCCATCTTATATGATATTACTCCATCTGGGAATCCCAGCTGAGCGGGCGAACGAAGGGAGAAGAAACAGTAACAACCGCAACATCTCCGCCTGCCTTTACGGTCAGCGGAATGCCGGAAACTGCAACTCTTGCCTCAAGCAGCAAATAGCCAAGCACGCCGTTGAGCGCCGGGTCAAACTTGCTGTAGACCACCTTGCCGACCGCTTCATCTTCCAGATATACTTCCGAGCCGTCCGGAATTTCGCTTGCATTCGCTGCAACAAAGCCAACGCAGGATTTTTCCAGCTTCTGTTCAAACTGTTCCATCAGCACATCTCTGCCGCAGTATTCTTCCTTGTCGAACTGAACGAACCACTGATAGCCCATTTCCAGCAGGTTGGCCTGCTTGACGGTCGCTTCGTTGATGATTGGCTGGTTGACCTCGACCATGCAGACATCCAGCGCGTCGGTGCCGCACCAAGTCAAGGAATAGTCGTTCAGCAGTGCTTCTGCCAGCTTGTGGATGGCATCGTTGCTGCCCAACATTGCATAGCCGTATTCACCGGATCTGCCGATTCTCGAGAGCATAATTTTTTCCGATGCGAAGTCCACGCGAACCATATCGCGCAGCGGCAGCGTTTCGATCGGGAAATCAAAAATTTCCTTGGCAACCTTCCAAGACTTTTCGCCCTCCATGAAAATCAGGTGGTTATCCTGCGTCATGTCCGAAATTTTTACGCAGTCGCCCAGCTTTTCCTGCACCCATGCCGTAACCGCAGCCGCATTTTCCGGCGGAACCAGCAGCACGACGGTGTCATCGTCGTTGCACACGTACGCAAGCCCCAGTGCTTCGGCGTTTTCGTTCAGGAAGAAGCACTCGGCGATCTTGCCGGAGTTCAGATAGCGGATATCCTTTGTGACATAAGCATCAACTTCCTCGATGACATTTTCGCCCTCCAGCTTCAGGATAGCGTAGCCGATGCCATCCACAAGTGCGACACCATGGCGGAAAACTTCATATTCTGCCTTTGTGTCGGCAAAACGGGTGGGGACCTCGCAGGCATTCACTTCTGCAAAAGCAGCGCCTTCCGGATATAAATCAGTTAAAATACTTTTTTTCATCGTACAAACTCCTTCTGTGTTTTCAAGGTCTTTCGCTGACAGAAATAATACCGTCTACCACGTTTTTCCCGTCAACATAGGCTTCCACTTTAATTTGTGATAAATTTTGGAACTGCACTTTTTTATAAACCCGCAGCTCCAAGGTATCGCCGGGATGGACGGTCTGTTTGAATTTGACATTTTTAATGTCAACCAGATAGCCTACCTTCGAGGCGATGTTGGAAAAATCAATGTCAGAATTTTCAAGATTGTCCCAGTCTGTCGATTCCGGGAAGTACCCCGTGCAGTACATTACCGCCGTCAACTGTGCCAAACTTTCCACGATCAGGACGCCCGGTACGATCGGTTCGCCCGGAAAATGGCCGGTGAAATAC
>CAMDZY010000058.1 GCA_945910975.1 uncultured Clostridia bacterium
TGCCCCAACTGCGGTCACGTGATCCCCGGCCGAACCGGCACCCCGGATCGCTGTCCCCATTGCAAAGCCAGCCTGCTCGGAAAGATGGATACAAACTAAGCCATAAAAATTGGTCGGACAATTCGATTGGAATTGCCCGGCCAATTTTCTTAACTTTTTTCAACCGCATCGCGGATTTCGCCGATCATATACAGGCTGCCAAAGGCGAGGATTGCGCCGTTTGTTCCGGCCTGCGCAAGGGCAAGTTGCACGCCCTGCGTTACACTTTCCGCCGCTGTGACCGGTTTGCCGAATGCACGCAGGCATTCCGCCAGCTCATTTGCGGATAAGCAACGGGGGTTGGGGGGTGTGACGGTGACAAAGCGTGCAGCATAAGGTGCAACCACGGCATACATATGGGAATAATCCTTATCCGCCAAAACGCCTGTGAGAACCGTCAATTCTTTTCCCGGCAGGTAGTCGCGGATGTTCTGCGCAAGCGCGGCGATGCACTGCGGATTGTGGCCGCCGTCCACGATGAACAGCGGGTCGCGCCGCAGCAGGTCAAACCGTCCCGGCCAACGGACATCATGCAGACCGTCGCGCAGGTTCTGCTCGGAAATCTGCCAGCCACGGCCGCGAAGGGCGTCAAGTGCGGTGATCGCCACGGCTGCATTATGCAGCTGGTGGTCGCCAAGCAAGGGCAGGAAAATATCCTTGCGGTCTTCATAGTCAAAGGTTTGCCCCTCCAGGCTGTGCGTTTTGGACACGATTGCGTCAAACTGCGCCTTATGCAGTGGAATCTGCAAATCACGGCAAATCCTCTCATACACCGCCTCAACACTCTCATTGACGCGATAGCACACCGCATCGCAGCCGGGCTTGAGGATGCCGGCCTTGGTCGCGGCAATTTCCTCCAACGTATCGCCCAGGTATTCCGTGTGGTCAAGCCCGATGTTGGTAAATACCGCCACCTCCGGTGCATCGATGACGTTGGTGGAATCCATCGCGCCGCCCATGCCCGCCTCCAACACGACAATGTCGCAATTGTGCCGTGCAAAATACGCAAAGGCGATTGCGGTGACCAATTCAAACTCTGTGGGATGCTCCTGCATCTGTTCGGCGTGGGGACGGACAAACTCCGTGACCTCCCCCAGCTCCGCATCGGAAATTTCCACACCGTCCACCTGCATCCGCTCGTTGAAGCGGAAAATGTAGGGCGAGGTGTACAGTCCCGTGGTATAGCCGGCCTTTCGCAGGACACTGGCAATCATGGCTGCCGTGCTGCCCTTGCCGTTCGTGCCGACAATGTGGACAAATTTCAGCTTTTTCTGCGGGTCGCCCATGCGGCGCAGCAGCTCAAAGGTACGGCTCAGGCCGGGGATGGAGCCTTTCCAGCTGTAAGAATGAATATATGCAATTGCTTCGGATCCGGTCATAACAAACGCTTCTTTCTACAAATTTGCCAGCTTTGAGGATTTGAGCGCAGACAGCAGCGGAATGGCCACAACACCGGTTGCAACAGCCGTGCCAACGCCGGTCAGGATCCGCACCCACATAACGCCGAAAATCAAAGCGGCATTGTAATAACCGTAGATTTTGGAATCGACATAATAGACCGCAGTGTTTGCAAGCGAAGTGGCAATCGCCGCCACAATACAAATTGCAAAATAGACTGCCAGTCGCTTCCCCTTGGTAATGGCGTCAACAGACATTTGCTTGGCAAAGATGACGACGCCAAGCCCCAACAGCAAGCCGCGCACGGTTTCCGGGATACACCACAAAAGTGTGGTTGCACTGAAGCCCCACGCCAGCATTTGGGCGATTAGCTCGCCAAGGAATCCGACAAGCGCCGCATCGATCGGGCCATACAACACTGCGCCCACGACAAGCGGAAGCGCAACAAAGGAAATTCGCACGCCTGCAATCTCCATATGCTCGGCAAGATAGCCAAGCGCAAAGTACAGCGCAATCAACAGCGCATCGACTGCAAGCCTTGCGGCAGGGAACTTATGGGCAGAACGCCCAGACGCGGGAAAATTGGACATAAAAAATTCCTCCTTTAATTTTGGAGGAGGTTGTAATATGATTCCGATGCTACACCCTGAATTATAAAAATCGCAGGATGCCAACGCGTAGGCGGTTGCGAACGTAGTATCGTGGAGCGGCAAAAACCGTTCCTTCGCCCGGCGGCAACCTCCCATCCGTCCGGTACTTAACGCACTACTTCTACTCCCAGCAGCATCAGCTTGAATCCCGCGTTCTCCCGCCATGGCGGCGGGAAAGCACGGCATCCGAATTCTTTCTTTGACAGCGATATTTCACCATCGGAAGAATTCAACTACATTGTAATCATTTTGTCAAAAAATGCAAGAGGGTGATTTTATTTTCTGCGATTTGTGTAATATATATGAACCATCTATGAACAAATTGTGCATTTTGACAACAGCTCACAGCGGCTGCTGTTTGATTTTCGCAAAACGCCGGGGATATGCCGGCGGCGTGTGGCCGACTTTACGCACAATGACGGCATAGTGCGTGGCATCGCCGACCGGATAGGCATAGACCTGCTCGACCTTGCCCCCCAGCAGACGGATGGCGTTTTTTGCTTCCTGCAATTCCTGCTCCGCCTGCGCGCCCTTCATCGCGATAAAACAGCCACCCGGCTTTACATAGGGCAGACACAGCTCACACAGGACATTGAGTCTGGCCACGGCGCGCGAGGTTGCAATGTCATACTGCTCTCTACGCGTCTGTACCAATTCCTCCGCTCGACCGGATAGGCAGGTTGCCTGCACGCCAATTTCCGGCAACGCTTCGTCTTGAAGCCAGCGGATTCGCTTGTTCAGACTGTCGAGCAGCGTCAATTCCATGGACGGCACAGCGATTTTCAGCGGCACGCCCGGAAAACCCGCCCCGCAGCCCACATCGATCACGCGCTGATTGGAAAAATCCACTGCGCGCGTCAGGCTGATGCAGTCAAAAAAGTGCAGCTGCGCCACTGCGGACGGCTCTGTGATGGCTGTGAGGTTCATCACCTGATTTTTTTCCAAAAGCTGTGCGCCGAACGCCGCCAACTGCGCCAGCTGCGCCGGGGACAGCGGAATTGTGTCGGCATTGAAATATGTATCTAGAATCGTTCGCATGGTAACATTACTCCCTGTCAGAATAGACCCGCTGCAAGGATTGCACGGTCAGCACTTCGCCGGTCAGTGGGTGGGGAAAGCGCAGTGACATTGCGCAAAGCTGCTGCCATTGGCAGCCCAATCGCAGTGAAAATGCCTGAGATTCCGGCGTACCGTACTGCGGGTCACCCAAAATGGGAAAGCCGCTGTAGGCGCAGTGAATGCGCAACTGGTGGGTGCGGCCGGTGAGCGGCTGCAGCTCCAACAAGCTGCACGTTTCGTCCGATGCAAGCACCCGATAGTGCGTTTTTGCCGGCTTCCCGTCCTCACGGACGCAGCGTAGCAGGCTTGTGGGCGAAAGACGGGCGATGGGCGCACAAATTTCCCCCTCCGGCTGTGTTGGGTGGCCAAAGACGGCGGCACGGTAGGTTTTGTGGATGCGACCGTTTTGCAGATGGTCGCACAAAATGGCATGGGTGTGAGAATTTTTAGCAATCAGAACCACGCCAAACGTGTCCCTGTCCAGCCGATTGACGAGGTGAATGGCACATTTCTGGCCGGTTTGCTGATAATAATACAGCAGGCGGTTGGCGATCGTGCCGTCAAGCCGGTTGAAGGTCGGGTGCATCATGATCCCGGGCGGTTTGTCCAGCACGATCAGTGCATCGTCCTCATATAAAATATGCAGCTCGCCCTCCTGCGCCGGATAATCGGGCGCTTCTTCCTCAATGGTGACCGTGATCACATCGCCCGGATGGACCCGGTGATGCACGTGTACCCGCTGCCCATTGACGCGGTAGGCATCGCGATATTTTAAGCGCGTGGTTAACGTGGACGAAAGTCCCAATTCTCCGCGCAAAAAGGACACCAGCTTGCCCTCCCGGCAGGCGTTGTGGGTCAAAACCATGTCAAAATCACCTCTTTGCACCCATTATACCTGCATTTACAGTCGGACGCAATCAATTTTTTTGAATTTCCCACAGTTCGGCAAACTGCTTCGCCAAAATTGCGCAAATGGGGAACAAAATCATCCCCGCAATTCCCATCAGCCGGTAGCCGGCATACATCGCAAACAGCGTCACCAGCGGCGACAGCCCGATCTGCCGTCCCAGCAGGCGCGGTTCCAGCGCCGTCCGCGTCAGCGAGGCTACCGCGTAAAGAATCAGCAGGCCAAATCCCAAAGCGCCGTTTCCCTGCAAAAAGCTGATGATCGCCCACGGGATCAGCACCGTCCCGACGCCCAACACAGGCAATGCGTCCACTACTGCGATCAGTCCGCCAAACAGTAGCGGAAAATCTGCGCCTAAAATCCACAGGCCGACCGTGACCACCGCAAAGCACACGCCCATCAGCTTCAACTGTGCCTTGCACCAGCCACCCATCGCGGACTTGATGCGCTGGGAGAAGGTGTCAATATGCTGCGCCCACGCCTTGGGCAAACGTCTGAGGATGGAGCGGCGCAGCGTCGGCCACTGGGAGGAAAACATAAAGCTGGACAAAATGGCCGTGACCAAAAACAGCATCGTGCCGGGAAGAGAGGAAACCGTTCGGCTCACCAGTCGCATCAGCCAGCCATAGAGCGATTCCACCAGAACGCTCCCGCTCTGGAACAGATTCTCGACCCACTGCGACACCGTCACGCCAAGTCCGTCCGGCAGCTTTGCCGCCAGCTTGGCCAGCCACGCCTCCAGCGCCTGCATCGGCCCCGCCAGCGAAGAAAGCAGTTGCGGCAGTTGCGACACAAAGCCCTGCAGCTCCTGCAAAAGCGAACGAAACAGGAAAAACAGCACCACACCCAGCACCACATAAATCAGCACCATGCTGGCTGCCGAGCAGACCCAGCGCGGCAGCGTTTTGTTTTTTTGCAGCGCCCGAATGATCGGCTCCGCCGCGCGCGAGAGCAAAAAACCGATGAAAAACGGCAGCAGAATCGGCAGCAAAAACCGAAAGCCCACCCATGCCAATGCAATCGCAATGGCCACATACAGTGCTGCCCTGGAAATTTTTTTCACGTCCATAAGTACCTCCAAACGATTCGTCCTATTGCATTTTGAAACAAGCTGTGTTAGAATAGTAAAAACAAATGTCCATGCCACACGGACGATTCAGGAGGAACCCGCATGAAGACTGCCCCCAAATACTATATCATCGAAGCCTCTGCCCTGCCGGAAGTGTTTGTGCGCGTTGCGGAGGCCAAGCGCCTGTTGGAAACCGGCGAAGCGGAAACCGTCGGACAGGCCACCCGCACCACCGGCATCAGCCGCAGCGCATTTTACAAATACCGCGATGCGGTATTCCCCTTTCAGAGCATGATGTCCGGCAGGATCCTCACCTTTCAGCTGGTATTGCAGGATGTGACCGGTCTGTTATCGTCCATACTTACCATTTTTGCCCAATCCGGCGCAAATATACTCACCATCAACCAAACAATTCCAACCAACGGCTGCGCGCCGGTGACAGTTTCCGCCGAAACCTCCAATATGCTCGGCTCGCTGGAAAGCCTTCTGACCCAATTGACGCAGACGCCGGGTGTTGTGAAAGCAGAAATTCTGGCAGGATAGCAGCTTGGGCGCTACCCTATACTATATGCGGACGAACAGAAAAAATAGGCTATATCAAAACGATTGTGACAATCATTTTGGTATAGCCTGTTTTTATTTTGCCAGCGCCGCAATTTGTGCGGACAGCGCATCGATCTGTGCGTGGATGCCGGGTGCCTGCATGGCCTGACCGGGATCGTTTGCGGTCACAAGCAAGCAGCAGCGGGGCGGCAGGGCGAATGCCTTGTTCAGACACAACGCACCCAACAACTGCTCCGCCACCAAATCGCCGCCGGAATAGCCGGAGGCGACAATGCCAAAGAGCAGCTTGCCCTCAAGCAAATTATTGACCGTCAAGCTGGTCAGGCGGTTGATCAGCGCCATTAAATTTGCGCCGATGGCATCGTTATAATTGGGACACAGTACCAGAAGAATATCGCTGCTTAAAATGGCCGGGTACACATCCTCCACCATCGCCCCGCCGTAAAAGCAACTGCCCTGTTCAGCAAAGTGGGCACAGACCTTATACGAGCAGCCCTTGCAATCGTGCAACGTGCCGTTGCGGACAGAGAGCGTCTGCACCGCAATGGAGGGCGGCAGCTTTTCACACACGGCGTTGCCCAGCGCCAGCGTGTTTGAGGTGGTCTGGTTGGACGCGTGGAGCATCAGTAGCTTTGGACTTTGCAGCGGATGTGGCGAAAAATGCAGCAGCCGCTGCACCAGCTCCCGCGCCAAAACCGGATAAGCCTGCGCGGGCGCGATGCCCAGCCGCCTTGCGCGTATGGTCAAATTTTGCATAGAGCCGGTCGCCTCCAAAAGGGGCTTGCCCATCAGCCATGCGCCGGCATTGTTGGCGGCAAAAATCAAATTGCGCCCCAGCTGTTTGGTGTACAGTTCACCTGTACCGTCAATGATTGCAGCCACGCAGGCGCCTTGCAGGCACTGCTGATTTTTCCGCAGCGCCGACAGCAGGTGACAAATCGGCACATTGATCCCGCCATCATCCACCGCCAGCGCAAACAGCACCCGCCGGTTTTGCAGCTGCGGCAGCTGCTCGGATGTTATCCGATGCATTTCATACGGCACATTTTCCAGCGCTGCCTGCAAGACCGGCTCTAAGCGCGAACCGGTTCCGGCGCACAAAACCGTCAATTTATCCGTCATAGTCAAACTCCCGCAGCGTGCGGTGGACAGTTTCCATCCGCGCTTGAAGCTGCAAATTCAGCGGCAGCTGTTCCAACTGCACACCTTGCCGCGTCATGCGGCTGCGGCAGCCAAAATATGCCCCGCCAAACGGCACTGCGCCGTCGTGCCACTCGCCGCGCAACGTGCGCAGCACGGAAATTGCAGCGGAGGACAGGCCGGGGGCAATATAGGGCTTGAAACCCAGCGCGCGCACATCCAAATTCGCAGCAACCGTGGCCTGTGTCAGCCGCTGGGAAATGGCATCATCGTATCGCTCGTCTACCGCATTGGCAACAATTAAATCCTGCCCATGCGGGCCGAACACCGCGCCAAACGGCAAGTCCAGCTGCTTGGCATAATATTCCGCACGCGCGTGCATCACGCCCAAGCCGTAGCCCTGAATTTGTTCCGGCAGCAAGCCGCGTCCGTCAAAATTGCCCTGTTCATCGCGGTTGGACGCCAAAAATACCGCGCGGCAGAGGTGATCCACCGGGTCGGAAATTTGGGCGAACAACCCTGTAAAATGGCAATCTCGCGCCGCTTTGGCGTACTGCGCCAGCATATCGCGGTTGCGGGCGTACTGCGCCATGCGTACATCCTTCACCGCGCTGCCCACTGCCGGAACGCCAAGCGAGGCCGTAAACAGCAGCACATCGCAGTCAAAGAGTGCATCGACATCGCGCACGACCACCGGCGGCAGCTCCTGACCGTCCGTGATCGGCAAAATCTGGTTCATCTCCAGGGCATAGCGTTGGCACTGCGCCGTGTTAGGGTCGTAGATACCGATCTCGGAAATTTCCTTCCCCAACAGCTTCAAGCCCGTCAGCACCGTGCCGCCCACATCGCCCAAGCCGACCAGATTCACGCGGAACGGCGCCGTCTTTTGCATTGCTTTCAGCACATCATAGGCATTGGAAAAGGCAGTATTTAAAACGGTTGCCCCGTGCTTGAGAACAAATCGCTCCAAAGCCGACCGGGCAGGCTCTGCCTGATGCTGCCGCAGCAGATCCACGGTTTCCGGCGCGTCCAGCTCCGAAAGCTGACCGATGCGGAACACGCCGCGATGCTCTTCCGGGGGATAGTGCGCCACAAAAACCAGCGGGTCGAAGCATTCATCGACCGGCACGGCTTCCGTGGGAATCTCGCCGCACCATGGGCAAAGACAAAAACCGTTATACTCGTAAAAAATCATTCTCCCGGCTCCCTTCGGTGCGTTCTGCATAGGGCGTTGTAGTCGTCCGCCACATAGCAGGATGCCGCTACATTTAAATTATATTCCAAATGTCCCCCGCGATCCGGCATTCTGGGGCGGACGATGGCCTCGCCCAACCGCTTTAAAGTCAGCGTTTTGCCGAATGTGGCAAGATGCTCCTTTTCCAGCACCCGCAAAATCTCCATTGCGTTTTGAAGCACAGTTTTGGACATTTCATAAATGGCCCGCTCGCTGACATCCGTAAAAAACTGAGGATATTGGTACGGCAAAACCAGATTGACCGTGGGCAGCATCTCCGTTTTACGGTTGGTTTTCACACTGTCGCCGCCGATGAACGGATAGAGCAGGCTCTCCGTCTGCCAGTAGCTGGCGTTGGGGACAAAATATTCACATTCGGCCTTCCAGCCCTGTGCCTGCATCCTGTCGCGACCCTGTGCGGACATGATGCCGACAATAATGCGGTCAACATCCAACTGCTCCTGCTTTAAAATGGGATCAAGGCGCTCGATGCGGTAGCCGTTGTGCATCAAATCGTCCACCAAAATCACCGGACGGCGGAACGATTTGATGGTGCGCACCTGATTGGTCAGATTGGAATAGCCGGAATACTCGCGAATGACGAAATTCCGCAGATCCGGCGTAAATTCTTTCTCCGCTTCCAAGCGCTTGGTGACCGTGTTCGGCACCAACTCGTTAGCCAGAATTTTACCGAACGGCACGCACATTTTTTCACCCAATTGACGGGTTCCCTCCGGCACCGTGTCCACGCCGTTGCAGCGCTGCACCCGGTCGCGGAGCGCATGGTTCAGTAATTCAGTGTTAAACGACAAAAGTAAGCTGCCGGGGAACATCTGCGCAAAGGTACGGCGCAGACGTTTGCGTGCCTGATTGACCACCTCGATGACCCTAGGATTGGTGCGGTGTGGATTTTTCAGATTTTGCAGTGCGTCCTGAATCAGCACCATAGGGCTACGCATATCCACAAGCCACAGCTTTGGACGCTCCGGCATGGGCAAAAAGCCCAACTCCGTCAGTACCGGCTCCAATTGTGGGTCGGGGGCGATCAGTGCATAGGTGTAACCCTGTTCCTGCGCCCGCGCCAGCAGCTCATTGAGCAGCATCCGTTCGATTTCTCCATGCTCATGCAGGGATTCCGCGCCGTCGATCATCAGAATGCCGCCGGAAACCCGCTTGCGCACCAGTGCAGCCGTTTCCAAGTCCCCCACGGCATCGAGCAGCTGCGAGGTCAACACCTGATGGCCGCACGCCCAGCCCAGCGCTTCGCCGGTGTCACGGTTGCGCAGCACGACACTGGCCACACGCTGCCAGCGCATCAGCTGCGGCGCAAACCGCTGCGGCACCTCCGGTTGGAGGGTCTGCGTTGTGGTGTAATACAGCTTGTGCGGCGCAAGCACCTCTTTATAGAGCGGCGAACGCAGGTACAAGCCACGCTGGTAGATCAAATTCTGCACGATCGGGTCAACCAGCATGGAAATGTCCAAGTTTTTATCCACGGATTCGCGAATCCGCGTGGAGCTGACGCTCTCAAAGAAGGGCGGCAGCTTTAATGCAATCAGCTCGCCCCGGATTTTCTGTGCAATCAAGTCGGCATCCGCCTCCTGCTCCTCGCGGTAGAAGACAATGTGGTCAAATT
>CAMDZY010000059.1 GCA_945910975.1 uncultured Clostridia bacterium
AAAGTTCATCGCGGTCAATTTTGGCGATGATACTGCGGGCGTTGTTGTAATTTGTGATATAGGTTGGATCCTCGGAGAGAATATATCCAACGATTTGATTGATTGGATTATATCCCTTTTCGCTGAGGGAATGATACACAGAGGTCAAATTCCGTTTCATCTCTGTTTCAGCGTCGGCAGGAACAACAAATTTAATGGTGCTATCGTCCAAAATGTCCACCTCCTCGGTCGAATTACTCATATCATATACCATTTTTCATAAAAAGTAAAGTCAAAATAAGGCGAAATTGTGCAGTTTTCCATTACTTTTTTGTCACGGAATCAAGTACACTTTGAAAAGCGCTGCGCTTGGGGGGAATTACCTTCCTATTTATTGCCGGAAATTGTGCAAAAAATACTTGCCGATCATTCTGTGCGTAAAAAGTCGCCGGGGATGCTAAAAGTTTAGTACCCCCGGCAATTAGTTTTGTATCAGCAGGTTGCGCCGCCTTTGACGGTTTTGCGCAGAATTGCGGATTTGTCGATTTGCGTGTTGAGCAGCTTGTCCTCCACATAGTCGAAGCCAAGACGGTTGATGGTGTCGGCAAAGCGTTCGCCGGTCAAGCCCTCGTCACGGAAGAACAAGATGGCCTTTTCCACCACATCCAGGACTTCTTCCTCCGAGGTGAAAATTTTGCGCAGCGGCTGGCCGTGGGCAATGCGCTTGCCCCAGCGTCCGCCGATGTAAATCTTGTAGCCCTCGCGGTATTCCTCCAGCGCGCCAAACGGGCACTTGCCCTTGCAGCGGCCGCAGTTATTGCAGGCATTGGGGTCGATTTGGATCTTGCCATCGGCAACCTTGGCCACGTGAACCGGGCAGTTTGCTTCCACCTGGCACTTCTTACAGCCACGGCATTTGCTGATGTCCACCAGCGGCACACGCTGGCCAACGATGCCCAAGTCGTTCAAGTCCGGCTTAACACAGTTGTTGGGGCAGCCGCCGACCGCAATTTTAAATTTATGCGGCAAGGTCACATCGTGATAGCCCACATAGAAGCGCTCGTGCAGCTTTTCGGACAAGCCGTAGGAATCCAGCAGACCATATTGGCAGGTCGTACCCTTGCAGGACACCACCGGACGCACCAAGCTGCCGGTGCCGCCGGTTTGCAGACCGTGCTGCTGCAAAAATTCGATGGTTGCGGGGATATCGTCGTAGTGAACGCCCTGAATTTCCAGCGTCAGACGCGTGGTCATGGTCACGGCGCCGGTGCCGAACTTCTCGGCGGCTTCGGCAATCACGCGGTGTTCCTCGGACGTAATTTTGCCGTTGCGGGTGATGACACGAACGTTGAAAATATCGTCATAGCGCTTATCCTGCAAGCAGCCGAGCGCTTTGACCTGTTTGATCTCCATCGGCGTCAGCTTGCTGCCGGCGCTGCGCGCCTTGACAACGTTGACAAAGACGCCGCCCTCCAGCACGCGGGTATTGGTGTAGCCCAGCGCCTTGAGGCGATTTTGCAGGAAGTAGCCGCGCTTGCCCTTGGTGCAAACCAGCAGCAAGCGATCGTCCAGCCCCAGCCCGTCCACGGGTGCATTGACCTTGGTCAAATCAACCCAAGTTGCGCCGGGAATCTTTGCTTCCGGCTGGACATCAATAACACGGTAATCCTTCGCCGCACCGGCTGCATATTCGGCCGGCGTGAAGGTTTCAAACGCACCTGCGAGCTTGTTTTCGAGTATGTAGCACGCCTGTACAAACGGATGGATAGCCGTGGAGAACGGCGGTGCATAGGCAAAATCCATCGTGTCAAAATCTTCCAGCTTTGCCTGCATACACAGACCGGCAACTGCAATATCCACCATTTTATCCACCGCGCCCGCGCCGAGTACCTGAATGCCAAGCAGGCGGTGGGTTTTGCGGTCTGCAATCAGTTTGGTCACAAAGCTGGATGCATCCTCGTAATAATGTGCCTTGTCGTCCGTGACACAGGTCACGCTGACAGGCTCGAAACCTGCATCCTTGGCCTGGGCTTCGGTCAGGCCGGTTCTGCCCGCGTTCAAGTCCTCCGCCAGACGAACCACGCCGGTACCAAGGCAACCGCCGTAAGCGGCGTCCTCGCCGGTCAGGTTCTTTGCCAGACAGCGGCCGGTAATGTTGGCGGTGGAGCCCATGGCAGACCACTGTCCCTTGCCGGTGATACGGTTAAATACCTGTGCGCAGTCGCCCACGGCATAGATATCCGCCAGATTTGTTTTTTGATGTGCATCGACCACGATCGTGCCGCGGTTCATTTCCAAGCCCGAATCCTGCAAGAAGCGGGTCGCCGGGCGCACGCCGATGGCAAGCACCACCACATCGCCCTGCACAGTACCGACATTTGTACGGATACCGGTCGCCCTGTCCTCGCCGGTCACGGCCTCCAAAGCGGCGCCGGTGAGAATACGCATTCCCTTAGCCTGTAACCGACGGCGAATGTAGTCAGCCATTTCCGGGTCAAACAAATTGGGCATGACCTGGCTTGCCATATCTGCAACCGTCACGCTCAGACCCTTTGCCATCAGGTTTTCGGCAATCTCCAGACCGATAAAGCCACCGCCGACCACAACGGCACTGCGGCAGTGGTTCTGTTCGACATAGCTGCGCAGACCTGTGGCATCGTCCGGTGTACGCATGGTAAACACACCGGCAAGATCGGTGCCGGCAACGGGCGGCACAAAGGGTTCTGCGCCGGTGGCAATGATCAGCCTGTCATAGTCTACCGAAGCTGTTTCTCCGGTCGCCACATTTTTTAACGTAACTTGTTTTTTCTGTGCGTCAACCGCAATCGCTTCCATTCCGGTCTTGACGTTTACGCCGGTCAATGCGGAATACTTGGCGGGCGTATTGACAATCAATTCCTCCCGCGTGGCGATGCTGCCGCCCACATAGTAGGGCAAGCCACAGCCTGCATAGGAGATATCCTGCGCTTTGGTGTAGACCATTACCTGTGCCGAACGGTCTTGACGCATGAGCTTGGCAGCGGCTTTTGTGCCGGCTGCTACGCCGCCGATGACAACAACATTCATGATCTTTCTCTCCTTATATAAAATTCTGGCTTGATTTTAACATCCTTTTTTTATAAATGCAACGGTAACTTTTCCTTATTTGCACACTTTTCGATTTAATCGTTATCCGATGGATCCGACTCTGTTGGCTCCGATTCCGGTGCTTGTGACGCATCCGGCTCCGGCTGTGTATCGCAGACAGGATAAGCCGCGGCGTCCCACGCATAGCCGGTCATCTGTGCATCGGAATACAACTGCGGTGTGATCTGGCCGGTTTGCCATTGCTGCATCAGGTCGATATGGTAATACTTGCCGTCAACCGCAACAATGTTCCAGCAGTACGGCGCATCCTCCCTTGTCCCGGTCACAAGATAGCATTCCAACTCGGAGCGTTCCGCCGTGTTATACAGCACCGATGCAAAGCCTTTGTTGCCGGCTTGCTTTCGGCACAAAAGGCCGTAGGCCGGTGTTGTGGTCGTATCCGTCTGCTGATAGTCGCTGCGCGTGATCAAATATTCACACAGCCGTGTCAGCCGCTGCAAATCTCCCCTGACCGCAGAGGCATACGTGCCGGCAGAGGCGCACACGGTGGAAACATTGCCCAGCATGGCGCGCATATCATCGCGGTTGTTGTTGTAGCCGAAGTGCATCTCCACGATTCTTGTCGTTCCGATTTCCGGGTAAACCTCCACCGTGACCTTGGGGATCTCCACGACCCGGCAGGGCTGTTCCAGGCAGTGTTGGCACGCCTTTGATGCAAAATCCGTGTCGGAATACTGTTCGATTTTAAGTGTGATGGCAACGTCAAAGTTATTCAGTGCGCGGTCGATCAGCTGCTGCGCCCTGTCCACGTCCTGCACTTCCACAATGGACGCGATCTCCTCCGCCGAGCGGCGGTAAACCATGTCGAGCTTCAAAATCACCGCGTCGCCCTGTTCGATCACATCGTAGTCCGCATAGTCCACGGCATAGGCATAGACCGGCTCCAGCGCCAGACGCCGCATGATGCCGGAAACGCTCTGCTTAATGTCCCCGCGAAAATTGGTCACATCGATCCGATTTTGCGCAGAACCGTCCCGCACGAGCGATAAAACCACGTCGGTCAGCGAGTTTACGTCGGTTGCGCTGTAAATTTCTTCCTCCTGCGCGCTTGCGGTCGGAACCGGCGCAGGATGCTCTGAAACGACGCGGTATTCATTTTGAATCCAGCCACAGCCGGACAGCGCTGCCAACAGCAGGCACAACACAGCCAGACGCCACTTCACGACTTTCCCACCCTTACAAATCGTTAATATCGTACCGCTTGAAGCCATCTCCCAGCACTTGATGCGCATCCTGCAAAATGACAAACGCATTGGGGTCGATGCTGTGAACCAACTCCTTTAGCTCCGCCACCTGCTTGCGCTTCATGGCGCACAGCAAAATGGACTTGTCCTTTCGCGTATAAAAGCCCTGTGCATCGATCAGCGTAACGCCGCGATCCAAGTCCTTGTCAATTCTGGTGGCGATCTCCTCAAAGCTGTCAGAGATGATCCATGCAACCTTGGAATAATCCGCGCCATAGACCACCTTGTCCAGGACAAGGGAGCTGACGGTCAGCGTGATTGCGCTGTAGAGCGTATTGTTGACATCTTTAAAGACAACGCCGGTCAGGGTAATGACCACAATATCCATCATCAGCATGACCTTGCCGATTGGCACATTGCGCATCACGCGCTTGAGCAGTCTGCCGAGAATATCCGTGCCGCCTGTGGAGGCTCCCTCGGCAAATACGATACCCAGACCCGCACCGGTCACCGCACCGCCCAGCAGCGCGCTGACCATCATATCAATATGCATCACCGGCAAAATGGGCGCGAGATAGTCGATCAGCACGGACGACACGGTCATACCGATCAGAGAGCCAAAGAAAAACTGCCTGCCGACCTTTTTCAGGCCGAGGATAAACAGCGGAATATTGATTGCAGCACTTAAAACACCAATGCTGGTAAAATCCCACACATTCAAAATAACCATAGCAAGACCGGAAATGCCGCCGCAGTTAATGCCGTTCGGCGACAAAAACAAGTCAAAACCGAGGGCAAACATGGCGCTGCCAAACACGATCAGCGCATATCTGCGCGCTTCTCCCAAAACCTTATATTTCAAATACGCTCCCTCCCACGGGTTTTATCCTGATATTTCAATCAAAACGGTTTTTTGCAAAAGCGGAAGAATTCCCAAAAGGACGTATTACAGTCCGTCCATTGCAATCTGTTTTTCTTCTCTGTCCTCATCCTTTAGCAGTGCGCCCGCTGCCGGAATCGTGCGGGTGCGGTAGCGCGATGCGTTGACGATGCCGCTTTCCTCCAGTGGCACCGCCCGGTCAAGTGTGGCCTTCCGTTTCAGCGTTATCACGTTGACGCCCTGTGAGGCGCGGGTGGTTTTGTTTTGCAGCTGCGCTGTGGAGAAAATCAACGCGCGACCCTCGGTGGAATACAGCACGATCTGCTGCTCCTGCGTCAGCGGCAACACTGCCCGCAGGGGGCTTTTGTCGCTGTAGGCAGCGGTCAGCTTGCGGCGGTTCGACTTGGTTGCATATGCTTCCATTGCAACTCTGGCCACCTTGCCGTTTTCAAAGGCAAACAAAATACTGCCCTGATAATCTCCCGGCAGACAGACATCCACGACGGTTTCTCCGTCCTCCATGCCGAGCTTGGCCGGCAGATAATCGCCCAAAACGGACGCTTTGCTGTCGTCAAATTCGCTGCAGCGGGTCTTATAGACCTGGTAGCGGTCGGTAAACACCAGGATTTCCGCCCGATTGCTTGTTTCAAAGGTATGGCGCAGGCGGTCGCCTTCTTTTAGCTTCTGTTCGCCGGACATCCGCAGAGACTGAGGTGTGATTTTTTTGAAATAGCCCTGATCGGAAACAAACACAGTGACCGGATAATCCGGAATCTCCTCCGCTTCCTCCTCCACCACAATTTCGTGGCCGTAGACAAGGCCGGTTTTCCGCGGCTGACCGTATTTTTCCGCCACGGCTTCCAGCTCTTTGATGATAATGTTGCGAATGCGGGTGTCGCTTTTGAGTGTTTTTTCCAGATCGGCAATTTCCGATTCCAGCTTGCCGACTTCTTCGGTTCGCTTTAAAATGTATTCCTTATTGATGTTGCGCAGCTTAATTTCCGCCACAAATTCCGCCTGGATCTGGTCGATTCCAAAGCCGATCATCAAATTGGGAATCACCTCGGCATCGGATTCCGTTTCCCGGATGATGGCAATTGCCTGATCGATATCCAGCAAGATCTTCTGTAAGCCCTTGAGCAAATGCAGCTTGTCACGCTTTTTTTGCAATTGGAAATAGACACGCCGCCGCACGCACTCCACGCGCCAGGCCGTCCATTCCTCCAAAATCTCTCCGATCCCCATCACGCGCGGCATTCCGGCAATCAAAATGTTGAAATTGCACGGGTAGCTGTCGAGCAGCGGTGTGGATTTAAACAGCTTTTGCATCAGCTTGTCCGGGTCAACGCCACGTTTGAGGTCGATTGCCAATTTCAGGCCGGACAGGTCGGTCTCGTCGCGCATATCGGAAATTTCGCGGATTTTTCCCGCCTTGATCAGGTCGGAAACCTTGTCCATGATCGCCTCGGTTGTGGTCGTATAGGGAATCTCATAAATTTCAATCAGATTCCCCTCTTTCACATAGCGCCAGCGGGCGCGAATCTTAAACGAGCCGCGTCCGGAGCGATAAATTGCCATCATCTCCGCCGGGTCATAGACGATCTCTCCCCCGGTGGGAAAATCCGGCGCGGGCAGCGTTTCCAGCAAATCACAGTCCGGGTCACGAATCCAGGCGATGGCGGTTTTGCAAACCTCCCGCAGGTTAAAGCCACAGATGTTGCTTGCCATGCCGACTGCAATACCGGTGTTGGAGGACACCAAAACGTTGGGGAACGTTGTCGGCAGCAAAGTTGGCTCCTTCATTGTGGCGTCATAGTTGTCCACAAAGTCCACGGTGTCGGCGTCAATGTCGCGAAACAGCTCGTTGCAGATGGCATCGAGCTTTGCCTCGGTATATCGTGACGCTGCATATGCCATATCGCGCGAATAGACCTTGCCGAAGTTTCCCTTGGAATCGACAAACGGCGCCAGCAACGCCCCATTGCCACGCGACAGGCGCACCATGGTTTCATAAATCGCGGCATCGCCATGCGGATTTAAGCGCATGGTCTGCCCGACAATATTGGCGGATTTGGTTCTTCCACCATTGAGCAGCCCCATTTTGTACATGGTATACAGCAGCTTTCGGTGCGAGGGCTTGAAACCGTCGATTTCCGGAATGGCACGGGACACGATGACGCTCATGGCGTAGGGCATATAGTTGACTTCCAGCGTCTGGCAAATCGGCTGCTGCGTCACTGCGCCATGCAAGCCCTCCACATTGGGGTTGTCAATGTGCTTGCCTTCCTCCGGTTTTTTCTTCCTTGGCATTACAAACTCCTCCGATTACGAAATATCGGCAAGCTCCAGGAACTTATAGCCGTTTTCCGCAATATGTTCCTTCCGCCCGGCCAGATTGTCGCCCAGCAGCAAATCGAACCACATCGCCGTGCGCTCCATATCCTCCGGCATGACCTGAATCAGGCGCCGGGTGGCCGGGTTCATGGTCGTCATCCACATCATCTCCGGGTCGTTCTCGCCAAGTCCCTTGGAGCGGGCGATTGTGTATTTTTTGCCCTCCAGCTTCTTTAAAATGGATGCCTTTTCCGGCTCATTATAAGCAAACCAGACCTTGTCCTTGCAGTGAATCTCAAACAGCGGAGATTCGGCAATATAGACATAGCCCTCTTGAATCAGCGTGGGGCAAAGGCGGTAGATCATCGTGAGGATCAGCGTGCGAATCTGATAGCCGTCATAGTCGGCATCGGTGCAGATGATCACCTTGTTCCAGCGCAGATTTTCCAACGAGAAGCCGGACAAATCCTTGTTTTTCCGGCTCTCGACCTCCACGCCGCAGCCCAGTACCTTCATCAGATCGGTAATGATTTCCGACTTGAAGATGCGGCTGTAGTCTGCCTTTAGGCAATTGAGGATTTTGCCACGCACGGGCATGATTCCCTGAAACTCCGCATCACGTGATAATTTGACGGAACCAAGTGCGGAGTCGCCCTCCACAATATAAATTTCCCGCTTGCTCACATCGCGGCTGCGGCAATCGACAAACTTTTCCACGCGGTTGGCAATATCAATCGAGCCGGACAGCTTCTTTTTGATGCTCAGGCGTGTTTTTTCCGCCGTTTCCCGGCTGCGCTTGTTCAGCAGCACCTGATCGGCGATGCGGTCGGCCTCCTGCTTATTTTCAATAAAATAGACCTGTAGCTGTTCCTTGAAAAAGGCGGTCATGGCGTCCTGAATAAATTTGTTGGTGATTGCCTTTTTGGTCTGGTTTTCATAGGACGCCTGCGTGGAAAAGCAGTTGGTAATCAGCGCCAAACAGCCCGCCACGTCCTGGAACATAATTTTGCTCTCATTTTTTGTATACTTCCCGACGCTCTTAATATAGGCATCGATGGCGTAGACGAAAGCGTTTTTCACCGCCTTTTCCGGTGCGCCGCCATGCTCCAGCCAGGAGGAATTGTGGTAATATTCCATGTGGCTGATGGTTTTGGAGAAGCACAGCGCGGCCGTAATTTTGACTTTGTAGTCCGGCTTGTCCGCGCGGTCGCGGCCGGTTCGTTCGGTCTGCCAGAACTGCGGCATTGTAAACGCATCCTCGCCGGTGATCTCCTGCAAATAGTCAACGATTCCGTTTTCGTAGCAAAACTCCGTCGTTTCCATTTTGCCGTTGACCTCGTTGCAGAAGCGGAACGTCACGCCCGCATTGACCACCGCCTGCCGTTTGAGTACGTCCAGATAGTACTCCACCGGGATATCGATTTCGGTAAACACGTCCAAATCCGGCATCCAGCGGAAGCAGGAGCCGGTTTTTTTGCGGGTCGTCGGTTCTTTGCGCATTTTGCCCACGATCTCGCCTTTTTCAAAGTGGAGCGTGTACTTGTAGCCGTCACGGTGAATGACCGCGTCAAAATAGGACGAGGCATACTGCGTGGCGCAGGTGCCAAGTCCGTTTAAACCAAGGCTGTATTCGTAGTTATCGCCGGAATCATTGTTATACTTGCCGCCGGCGTACATTTCGCAGAACACCAGCTCCCAGTTGTAGCGCTGTTCGGTTTCGTTCCAGTCCACCGGGCAGCCGCGGCCAAAGTCCTCCACCTGAATGGAGCGGTCGGCGTAGCGGGTCACAATGATCAAATTGCCATGCCCCGCTCTGGCTTCATCGATCGCGTTGGACAAAATTTCAAACACGGCGTGTTCACATCCGTCCAATCCGTCCGAGCCAAAAATAACACCGGGACGTTTGCGGACGCGCTCCGCGCCCTTTAACGATGAAATGCTGTCATTTCCGTATTCTTGTTTTTTCTTCATTCCGTTCCTCACATAACTATTCCATAATATCTTACACTATAATATACAACGATTTTTTTGGAAAGTCAAGAATTTCGCCGTGCCGCCGCTTTACAG
>CAMDZY010000060.1 GCA_945910975.1 uncultured Clostridia bacterium
TATTTGCTCTGTTGATGGACAGAATATGGTCAACACAGCCGTCCAAAAAGCTGCGATCATGCGACACCAAAATAAATCCCTTTTTCTTCTTCAAATAAGCGGCCACAACCTCGCGCGCCTTGCCATCCAAATGGTTGGTCGGCTCATCGATCAAGAGGAAATGTCCCGTATTGCAAAACAGCGCTGCCAAAAGCACCTTTGTTTGCTCTCCGTTGGAGAGTGTGACAAACGGTCGGTACAGCACATCTGCATCTACCTCCAAATACGAAAGCTCGCGTATCAATTCCCACTCCTCCGCAGTCGGGGCAATTTCAAAAAAGACTTCATTTGTAAACCGTGTCGGATCGGCCACCGGATAGGGAAAGTAGTCAAACTGCACCGACGCGTCGATACGACCACTGTATTCATACTTGCCCAGCAAAAGCTGTAGCAAGGTCGTTTTTCCTCTGCCGTTTCTTCCCACAAAGCCGAGCTTCCAATCCGTGTCGATTTGAAAACTCGCATTTTCAAAGATGTTATCATAGCTTGTCGGATAAGAAAAGGTCAGATTTTCGATTTTTATCATTGACATAAAATCATCCTCCGCCAAAAAATAAGAGCCGCAAGAAAGTCAATTCTTGCGGCTCGTCGCAGCATAAATATACCGTTTTATACAAAACGGCAACGCACGACAGCGTGAAAAAAGACAAATAACTTTCTTGCAATGGGCGCAGAGATGCCTTGGGGCACAACTGCATATTCCAATTTTATCTGCAAGAAAAGTTACGCATCTTTCCACCCCTTCCTTTTGGCTGGTAATAGGATACCATACTTTTCAGATAGAATCAAGAAAATTTTGAAGAACGTCCAAAATTCCTCTTGACAAATACCCTACGGGGGGTATATACTGTTCCCAGAAAATACCCCACCAGGGTATGCGAGGTGATTTCATGGAGGATAAATTGTGTTGCAGCGGCAAAACTAAGGTGCGCAGTGAAAAAGAATCGCGCGATTTGATGAACCGGCTCAAGCGCATTGAAGGACAGGTGCGCGGTCTGGAAAGTATGCTGGAAAAGAATGCCTACTGCACCGACATCCTGACGCAGGTCGCAGCGGTGAGCGCGGCACTGAACAGCTTTAACAAGGTTCTGCTTGCCAATCATCTGCACACCTGTGTCGCGGAGCAAATTCGCGACGGAAATGACGAGGTGATCGATGAATTGGTCACGCTCTTGCAAAAACTGATGAAATAGGTGATTTTTATGGAACAATTTACAGTTACCGGCATGACCTGCGCCGCCTGCAGCGCCCGTGTGGAAAAGGCGGTTGGACAGGTTCCCGGCGTTACGGCGTGTTCCGTCAGTCTGCTGACCAATTCCATGGGCGTGGAGGGTACAGCTTCTGATGCACAAATTATTTCCGCCGTAAAAGCAGCCGGATATGGTGCGTCCGTCAAAGGTGCAAAGCAGACCGCCACGGACGACTCGCTGGCGGATACCCAAACGCCCCTTCTGAAAAAGCGGTTGATCGCATCGGTCGGATTTTTGCTATTGTTGATGTATGTTTCCATGGGACATACCATGTGGAATTGGCCGCTTCCCTCCTTCTTTGAGGGGAACTACGTGGCAATTGGACTGTTGCAGCTTTTGCTGTCCGCAATTGTCATGGTGATCAACCAGAAATTCTTTATCAGCGGCTTTCAGTCGCTGCTGCACCGTTCGCCCAATATGGACACACTGGTTGCCATGGGCTCCGGTGTTTCGTTCCTGTACAGCACCTATGCCCTGTTTGCCATGACCGGCGCGCAGATGCGTGGAGATATGACTACAGCGATGCATTATATGCATGAGTTCTATTTTGAAACCGCCGCGATGATCCTCACGCTGATTACTGTGGGCAAGCTGCTTGAAGCACGCTCCAAGGGCAAAACGACCGACGCATTAAAGGGTTTGATGAAGCTCGCGCCAAAGACGGCAACCGTTGTCCGCGACGGCAAGGAAGTTAGCGTACCCATTGAGCAGGTGCAAAAGGATGACATTTTTGTGGTGCGGCCGGGTGAAAATATTCCTGTGGACGGCGTTGTGTTGGAAGGATCCAGCGCCGTGAACGAATCCGCGCTGACCGGCGAAAGCATTCCCGTGGATAAAGCGCCCGGCGACAGTGTTTCCGCCGCAACCATCAATCAATCCGGCTTTATCCGCTGCCGCGCCACACGCGTGGGCGAGGACACCACACTGTCACAAATCATTCAAATGGTCAGCGATGCCGCCGCCACCAAAGCTCCCATCGCAAAAATCGCTGACAAGGTTTCCGGCGTATTTGTGCCAACCGTAATCGGCATTGCCGCCGTTACCTTGGTGGTTTGGCTGCTGGTGGGGCAAAGTATTGGTTATGCACTGGCACGGGCAATTTCCGTGCTGGTGATCAGCTGCCCATGTGCCTTGGGCTTGGCCACGCCGGTTGCAATTATGGTCGGCAACGGCATGGGCGCGAAAAACGGCATTTTGTTCAAAACCGCCGCCTCGCTGGAAGAAACCGGCCGTGTGCGTATTGTGGCGCTGGACAAAACCGGCACCATCACCTCCGGCACACCGAAGGTGACCGACTTGCTGCCGATGCAGCCCTATGACGAATCAGGTCTGCTTTCCCTTGCTTATGCACTGGAACAAAAGAGCGAACATCCGCTTGCACAGGCAATTTTACACGCAGCCAATGAACAGGGATTGCACGCGGATGATGTAACAGACTTTCAGGCATTGCCCGGCAACGGACTGCGCGCCGTACGCAACGGAAAATCGCTGTGTGGCGGCAATCTTGGCTTTATCAGCAGCCAAGTGACCGTTCCGCCTGCGGCAAAAGCGCAGGCCGAGCAGTTAGCTGAGAACGGCAAAACGCCCTTGTTCTTTGCAGAAGACGGCAAGCTGATTGGCATCATCGCGGTCGCGGACGAAATCAAGCCGGACAGCCGTCAAGCAGTGCAAGAGTTGAAAAATATGGGGATCCACGTAGTCATGCTCACCGGCGACAACGAGCGTACCGCAAAGGCCATCGGCAAGCAGGCCGGTGTGGATGAAGTGATTGCCGGTGTGTTACCCGACGGCAAGGAAAGCGTGATTCGCTCCCTACAGGCCAAGGGTAAGGTTGCGATGGTCGGCGACGGCATCAACGATGCGCCGGCGCTGACCCGCGCCGACATTGGTATTGCCATTGGAGCAGGTACGGACGTTGCCATTGACGCGGCTGATGTCGTGCTAATGAAGAGTAATCTTTCCGATGTTCCCGCCGCCATCCGGCTGAGCCGCGCCACGCTGCGTAACATCCATCAAAATCTGTTCTGGGCATTCTTCTACAACAGCATCGGCATTCCTCTGGCCGCCGGAGCGTTCATCTCCCTGTTCGGCTGGAAGCTGAACCCCATGTTCGGTGCCGCCGCCATGAGCCTATCCAGCTTCTGCGTAGTCACCAATGCACTGCGTCTGAATCTGTTCGATATGCACAGCACAAAAAAGGATAAAAACATCCAACCAAAACAACGAAAGGCAGGAAAAACCATGGAAAAAACAATGAAAATTGAAGGCATGATGTGCGGTCATTGCGAAGCGCGCGTCAAAAAGACCCTTGAAGCCCTCAACGGCGTTGAACACGCTGAGGTCAGCCATCAGGCCGGCACCGCCGTTGTCACGCTGAGCGCCGCGGTGGCAGACGATGTACTGAAAAAGGCAGTCGAAGAGCAGGATTATCAGGTTACTTCGATCCAGTAACCCCAATAATAAAAACAACAATGCGAAAGCCTAACAACTTTCGCATTGTTGTTTTTATCCTATTCGGAACTATAAAGTAGTAAGAATCTGCTGGATTTCTTCCGGCGTAAAGGCATAATCGGCATCACAGAATTGGCATTCTACATGGATCGTTTCGCCGTCATTGATGATGGAGCGCAGTTCCTCTTTTCCAAGGCTGATGAGTGTGGCGGTGACGCGGTCACGGGTGCAGTAGCACTGATAGCAGACCGGTGTCGTTTCCAGAAATTCAATTTCAAAATTTTCCATCACCGCTTGCAGCATTTGCTCCGGCGTCATGCCGCTGTTCAGCATCCCGGTCACCGCACCGGCATTCATGATGCCGATTTCCAATTTGTTGATGACATCATCAGGTGCTCCGGGCAGCAGTTGCACCAAATACCCGCCGGACACCTGCACGGACTGGTCAGGCGCTACCAGCACGCCAAGGCCGCAGGCGGTCGGGGTCTGTTCGCTTTGCGCAAAGTAGGCTGTGACATCATCTGCAATTTCACCGGAAACCAGTTCTACACTGCCGACATACGGTTCCTTCATCTGCAAATCGCGGATGACCGTCAACATTCCGTCCGTACCGACCGCTGCGCCAACATCCAACTTGCCTGCATATTTTTCCAGCAGTGCGATGTGTGGATTTTGCACATAACCCCGCACGTTACCGGTTGCATCCGACACAGCCAAAACTGTACCGAGTGGGCCGCCACCTTTAAACTGCAACGTGACGGAGCCGTTTTCGACCTTTTGCATATTTCCCATAATCGATGCCGCCGTCAGCGCACGGCCAAGTGCCGCAGTTGCCGTGGGCGTGGTGTGGTGAATTTGCCGGGCGCGCTCTGCAATGTGGGTCGATACGATCCCCACAGCCTTGACAAAGCCGTCCTTGCTCATTGCGCGTACAATATAATCTTCCATGTTACTCCTTCACCGCCAAAAAGTAGATTCGCTGTTCCGTGTCCTCCGGTGGTGTTAAGCGGCAATCGCCAAACTGCCGCACGCTTTTGAATCCGGCCTCCAGCAGCCATTGCTGCAAGTCCTTCGGACAGTAGGCGTACTCCTGGTGCTCTTCAAAGCTGCGCAGCCAGTGTTCCCCCTCTCGCTGGAACAAATCCATACCATAAAAAACAGAATTCTCTTCCTCAGAAAATTCCGCGCGCCAAACGCAATATGTGTCCTCGTTTTCATCTAAAAAGGTCTGTCCATCCAGACCTTTCAGCTTGTAGGGCGTGTTGATATCAAACACGAATACGCCGCCCGGCTGCAAGGCTGCATAAACCCTTGCGAAAGTTTGCTTGCAGTCGGCAGGGTTTGTAAGGTAGTTCAAGCTGTCCAGGCAGCACACGACCCAATCCACCGGCTGTGGCAAGGTCAATTCCTGCATGGGCTGGCAAATCAGTAACGGATGGTTTTGCTCCAATTGCATCAGCTTTTGGCTGGCTTCGGTCAGCATATCTTCCGACAAATCCGCACCGATGACCTCATACCCCTGCTGCGCAAGCAGCAATGTCATAGAACCCGTGCCGCACGCCAAGTCCAGCACGGTTTTTGGCTGCTTCCCCGCCTGCTGCAACAGTGTTTGCATAAATTGCAGCATTCCGGCGTAGTCAATATCCTGCGTCAGGCCGTCATAGGAATCGGCCAGCGCTTCATAGCAGCTCATTCGCTGTCCTCCTCCAAGCGGGAAAAGACCATTTCATATGCACCCGTGCCGGAAGTCAGGCTGCGGTTCACGCGGCTGATGGTGGCCGAGCTTGCGCCGGTACGCGCCAAAATATCGTTATAGCTCAGGCCGCTGCGCAGAAGCCGTGCGACCTCAAAGCGCTGCTCAATTGAGCCAAGCTCCACGTCCGCACACAAGTCCGCAAGAAAACGATAGCTTTCATCCGCATCCTTCAGGGTCAAAAAAGCCTTATAAAGCAGATTATTGGGATCGGATCCTTTTCTTTTTTTGTTCACAATATAACCTCCAAAATTTTAGGAAACCTCGGAACGCAATCTGCGATGCGACCCAAGCTCCCTCAGCAATTTGTGACAGTCTATATCATAGCACAACCTATTTCAAATGTAAAGTCATAAAGCGCACAAACCGCATAAACTGGGGGCATTGCCAATGGCAACGCCCCCGAATGATATTACTTTTTGTTGAAAATGTCGAGAATTCTGTCGATCTCCGTATCGTCTGAAGCGACTGGGAAGGCAGACGCCGCCGGTTTTGCAGCAGCCTTGGCTGCGGAGAAAACGCCGGTGTTTTCCTGCGGCTCGCGGTCAAAGCCGGTAGCGATAACCGTCACGCGCATTTCGTCTTCAAAGTCTTCGCTGGACGCAGCGCCGAAGATGATGTTGGCTTCGGGGTTGGCAGCTTCCATTACAATGTTGGCAGCCGTTTCCACGTCGTCCAAACCCAGTTCGGGAGAGCCTGTGATGTTGATCAGCACGCCGGTTGCACCATTGATGGAGGTTTCCAGCAAGGGGCTGGCGACGGCAGTCATTGCAGCCTGCTCTGCCTTTTCGCGGCCGGAGGCAATGCCAACGCCCATGTGTGCGCGGCCTGCATCTTTCATGATGGCGGAAACGTCGGCAAAGTCCAGATTGATAATTACGCGATCGGAATAACCGACCAACTCGGAAATTGAGGTAACTGCCTGCTTGAGCACATCATCCGCGATGCCGAATGCGTTGCGGAAGGTGATCTTCTGGTCGGTGACATATTTCAAGCGATCGTTGGGGATGACGATCAAAGAGTCCACTTTTCCGGACAGTGCCGCAATGCCGGCTTCCGCCTGCTTCATGCGGTTTGCGCCCTCAAAGCGGAAGGGCTTGGTGACCACGCCCACGGTGAGGATGCCGGATTCATGCGCCAGATCCGCAATGATGGGTGCTGCGCCGGTACCGGTGCCACCGCCCATACCGGCCGTGATAAACACCATGTCTGCACCCTCCAGAACCTTTGCAATTGCAGAGCGGCTCTCCTCGGCAGATTTTTTGCCGATTTCGGGCTTGGAGCCTGCACCCATGCCGCCGGTGAGCTTTTCGCCGATTTGCAGCTTGTTTTCGCAGCTGGATTTATTCAAGTCCTGCTTGTCGGTGTTGACGACCAAAAAGTCAACGCCGGTGATGCCGGAAGCGATCATACGGTTGACGACATTATTACCCGCGCCGCCGACACCGATGACCTTAATATTAACAACCTTATCCGCATAAACTTCTGACATGATATTTATCCTCCTATGTACATCAAGATGATTTATTTTTAAGCCTACAAGGAACAGTCTTGCATTATATTCACCTATACCATTCTATTTTATCCCAAAAAAGATGTCAGGTCAATAGTTTTTCTGATTTTTTTATAATTTTGGCCAATTTTTTCTGATTTCTTACTGCTCGCTGCGGAAAATTGCCTTTCTTTCGTTTGAAAACGACACATCGATCTCGCCGCTGGCATAGCTATCCAAATTTTTGATGACTTCCGAGAGATATTGCAGCTTATATTCCAGCTCATCGGCCGTACCGAGCAGAACGTGGAACTGGTCGCCATACCAGAACGAGAGGTCAAACGACGCAGAAACATCGATTGATGCCACGTGGTCAGCGATATCCGACTGCTCCAAGGCGCTCAGCAGCTTCACCACGGCCTGCTGCTGCGCTGTGGAAGCCGCATCCTCCTGCGTGGCCTGCACGACGAACTGCTGCCCCGCAACCGGATCATGCACTGTGAAGCCGGTCACCGCTACGTGCTCGGACGCCGTGCGTGCATCCACCTGCTCCAGCAGATCTCCGCCTGCCGTAATCAGCCAATCATTTCCCTGCGCATCCTTTACGGCATAGGAAACGTCAAACTCCTTCACGGCGATCACCACACGACTGGGCAGTTCCCGCTTGATCTGTACCTCGCGCACATAAGGCAGCTCTGCCTGGATCTTGCTGGCTGCGGTCGCCTTGCTGAGCGTCAGCAGGTTATCCCCCTGCATAATGCCGGAGGCAGCGCGAATCTGCTCGGCGTTATAATACTCCATTCCGGTCACATCCACGGTCTTCACCTTGAAAAAGATGCTGATGCTCAAAATGACCGCAACGGTAATTGCCAACATAATAAATAAGTCTTTCCAAAATCTGTGGTTTTTAACCCGAACTGCGCGCCGTTTTTTTCTGGGCTTCGGCTTGCGCTGCGCTGCCTTTTGTGCCCTCCTGCGCGCTTCGGCATCCCGCGCCGCTTTGGAATTGCGGGATCGGTTTTGTCTTTGTTCCATATGCTCCTCCGGCAGCTATGTAAGAATTTGTATTTCCGCGCCAAGCTGCTGTAAATTCTCCGTAAGGGAATCATAGCCTCTGGCGATATGTTCTACGTGATAAATCTCTGTCATACCCTTTGCGCCAAGCGCTGCCGCCACCATGGCCGCACCGCCGCGCAGGTCGGTTGCATCGATGGTGGCTCCGTGCAGCTGCTCCACGCCGCGCACAACTGCCACCTGTTTCCCCACCTGAATTTCTGCCCCCATCTGCCGCAGCGCGGGTACGTGGCGGTATCGGTCGGAAAAGACGGTTTCCATAAACACACTGATTCCCCGCGCCGTTGCCATCGACGCCATGACAAGCGCCTGTACATCCGTAGGGAAACCGGGATAGGGTGCAGTTTTGATGGGGGAAACTGCCCGCTGTGCGCTCCCGGCAATTTGAATTTGCGCATCGTGCGCCGAAATTTGACACCCGGCGTTTTGATAAAGCTCCAGCACCGGCTGCAAATGTGCGGCCGTGCAATTTCTCAAGCAGACATCGCCGCCTGCGCAGGCTGTCATAGCGAGGTATGTCGCCGCTTCGATCCGATCCGGCAGCACTGTGTAACGGCAACCGTGGAGCTTTGCACCGCGAATTTGTATCATCTGCGTTCCCGCACCGATGATTTGGGCGCCGGCCGTCTGCAAAAAATTTGCCAAATCCACAATTTCCGGCTCCATCGCTGCATTACACAGTGTTACCGGCTCCTGTGTCCCCATCGCGGCCAACAGAACATTTTCCGTTGCGCCAACGCTGGGCATTGGCAGACATATTGTCGCCCCGTGTAGGGCATCGGCGCGACAGACGATCGTTTCTCCACGCTGCTCGACCTGCGCACCCATCTGTTGCATGGCATTGAGATGAAAGTTAATGGGACGCGCACCCAAAACGCAACCACCCGGCGCAGTGAAGGTACACGTGCCGGTTCTTGCAAGCAGCGCCCCCAAAAACAGAACGGACGAGCGCATTCGCTTCATCAGCAGGTCGTCAATTCGGCTGGTTTGCAGGTGCCGTGCATCTACTGTGATTTCTCCCTGTGCTGCCGTGACCGTGCAGCCAAGGGTTTGCAGAATCTCAATTGCCGTCTGAACATCCAGAATGTTCGGACAGCTGGCAATGGTACACTGACCGCCCACCGCGACTGTTGCAGCCAAAATGGGCAGCACACTGTTTTTGGCGCCGTGAATCTGCACGGTACCATACAGGGGTTTTCCCCCAAAAATCCGCAAAGCTTCCATATTCACCCTCCACGCACAGGTTTTTCCCATCCTATGCGTGGTGCGTGTTTAATGTTGCTTGGCCAAATCTAAAATTGTCCGGTAAATGCGCTG
>CAMDZY010000061.1 GCA_945910975.1 uncultured Clostridia bacterium
TGTGGGAAACGGCACGGTAACCGCCACCCAGCAGATAGCAGATGCCTGCGCCGGCACCCACACCGGCGGAAATTGCGCCGCAGTAGGCTGACAGTCTGCCGATGCCGGTTTTCTGGTGGATGGTGATCAGGTCGGACACAGCCAGTGCGCGGTAAAGCTGCTCACGGGTTGCGCCGATGTGTCGGGCATAGACGACCACCGGAACGGACGCGGTGATGCCCTGGTTGCCGGAGCCGGACAGGATAACGACCGGCATTTCGCAGCCGCTCATACGGGCATCGGAACCGGCGGCGGCGTAGGCCTTGGCCTTTTGCTTGATGTCCTCGCCGTAGTCCTCCAAAAGGATCCGGCCGATCTGCGCGCCCCAGCAATTTTTGATGCCCTCTTCCGCAATCGCCATGTTGCACGCGACCTGCTGCTGCAAAATCGGCTCAATTTTTTCCACATTCACGGTGTCGGCAAAGCGAATGATATCCTCCACGTTCAGGCAGCTCTTGTCCGCCATGTTATCCTCGGAGGACGCCACGACAGGCAGGTCGCGCAGGACGGTATCATCACGCGCAATATAAATGATATTTGCATGATTATTGGTGATGCGGACGGTGGCGGTGTGATGCTCGCCGGTGCCGGTGATGGAAATATCCAGCATACAGGGCGTTTCGGCGCAGGAAACCTCGATGGGAACCTCCTGCAAAAACTCCTCGATGGCGGGCTGATGGGATTCATCCACGTGCGCGATAACCTGTAGGCTCTTGGACGCGTCCCCGGCCACGATGCCCACGGCAATGGCGGGTTTGATGCCCTTGTGGTTGCCGGTGTTTGGCACCACAACGCTCTTGACATTTTTCAGAATATTCCCGCTGACGGCGGCCGTCACGCGGATCGGTTCTTCGCCAAGCACCTCGCGCATTTTTGCCGCGCAATAGGCAATGGAGATCGGCTCGGTGCAGCCGGTGGCCAGCACAAGCTCTTCTTCCAGGATGCGAATGTAATTGTTGCTAACCGCTTCGCTCAGCATACGCTCTCCCCTCCGTGGCAGTGGTGTCCTTCCTCATGCGCGGCGCACTGCGTTGTCGGGTCAAATTGCAGCGTGCCTGCAGCAAAGGCCTTGGCGGCCTCGTCCGCGCTGCCGGTAACGCCGGGGAACAGCATCAGTCCCGCGCGCTCCACAGCGGCCTTTGCACCGCCGCCGATGTTTCCGCAGATGAGCGTGTCCACGCCGTTTTCCGCCAAAAGCGTGGCCAGCGCGCCGCAGTGCGCGCCGTCTGTCGGCAAAATGGCTTCGCCGACAATGGCGCCGTGGTCAATTTTGTACAGCTTAAACTGCTCGGTGTGGCCAAAGTGCTGGAACACCTCGCCGTTTTCATAGGTAATTGCAATGCGCATCATAAATTTCAGCTCCTGATTTTTATTTTTTTCGGGCTTAGCCACGCGGCAGCGCGGAGAATTTCATCATCATCTGTGCGATTTGTGCGCGGGTGGCCTGTCCCTTGGGCGCCAAGCTGCCATCGGTCATGCCGTTGAGGATGCCTGCGCCGACCGCCCACTGCAAGGCGGGAACGGCATAGCTCGAGCAGCTCTGCGCATCCGTAAAGCGCTCCAAGGAGCCGGATGCATCGGTGGCATAGCCCTTGTAGCGGCTGTAGCGGTAAAGAATGGCTGCGACCTGTTCACGGGTGATTTGGGCATTGGGCGCAAAGGCGGTTTCGCTCACGCCGGCGACAATTTTGTTCTCCGCCGCCCAGCTTACTGCGCGTGCATACCATCTTGCCAAATCGACATCGGTAAATTTTGTTTCCGTGCTTGCGTCGGGCTGCCCCTCCATGCGCCACAGGACACTCACCAGCATTGCGCGGGTGGTGGGTGCATTGGGTGCAAAGGTCGTGTCCGTCACGCCGACAAGCAAGCCGTTGGACACGGCAAAGTCAATTGCATTGTGATACCACAGGTCGGTGTTCACATCGGTGAATTTTTCCGACGGGCAGCCGGTTGCGTCGACAGTGCGGGTCTGCGTGGCGTCGCAGCGGGTGCAGGTACGGGTTTCTTCGCCGGTTTCGTGCGCGGTGGGAGGCGTGGTCAGCGTCCATTCGCCGAAGTCGTGTCCCAGCGCGTCGGTTTCATCGCCGACATGGCTTTCGCCGCAGGCGCTACAGGTATAAGTGGTGAAACCGCCCTCGGTGCAGGTGGGTGGGGTGACGGCGGCAACATAATTATGCCCCAGTGCCGGTGTTTCATCGGCGATATAGCTTTCCCCGCAGGTGCAGGTGTAAGTGGTGTAACCGTCCTCGGTGCAGGTGGGTGGGGTGACGGTGGCAACGAAATTGTGAACGTGCTGCTGATTTTGCGGCTGTGTGGTGTAATAGCGCACCATTTGCTGCGCGCGGTAAAGCCGGATGGGCGCTTTCGCGGAGGAATAGCAGCGGAATTCCTCGGTATCGGTGTTAAATTGCAGGCGGCGATTTTGATACTTCACATTGAAAAGATAGCTCTGGCCGTTGGAATAAGAGATTGTCCAATGTGCGTTGTCCGCGTCGGCCGTATCGGCGGTCGTCAGAGAGTTGGAGTTGGTATTCAAGGCCAGATACGCCTCGCCCATGCCCATGCGGATGGTGTAGTAGTCATCCACCTTTTCGATTTGATAGACGTAGCTGTCGCCCTCGCCGTCGAGATAGTCTTCGCTCAGCGTCAAGCCTGCGTCGTCAAGCGTCACAGCGCCGTCGGTTGCCAGCAAAGCGCCGGTGACGCTGCCGTCTGCACGCAAGACGTGCGTATTGTTGCCGCAGATGATATACTCGCCTGTCCAATCGCTCTGCGTGGCGTCAACGAGCGCATAGCCGGTTTCGCCGGTCGTGCTGACGCGATAGGTGTACAGGGCATAGAGTGTAGTGTCGGCCTTGACCGTGTAGTCGCTTCCGGCGGGATAGACGGTCGGTGCGGCGGTGCTGTCTTGTACCGGCTGGGTTGTCCAGCCAAGGAATTGGTAACTATGTGCATCCGCCAGCGGTGCGCCGGTCGGCTGCGGCAGGGTGATGGTATCGTTCAGATAGGTTTGGGTCGGTGCCTGCGTGACGCCGTTGGGTACACTGTAGGTCACAGTGGCGGGTGTCTTGGCTGCAAAGCTGACCGTAACCGTGCAGTCTGCGGTGATATCGGAGAGGACAAAGCGATCGCCGTTGCGGGTCACGGTCGCGGCATCGGCAGGCTCTACCGTTGCGCCGACCGTATAGAAGCCCTTATTGGGTGTGGCGATGACGCTGTTGCCGGCCAGTGTGGCGGTGCCCATGGTTTCGTCTGCGGAGCGGACGGTGACTTTATAGGGCGAACCAAGCAGCGTCCAGGTGGAGTTTACGGTTTGATAGTTGTCCACCTTGCCATGGCCGGGATAGGGATCCTCGGAAGAAACCACGATGGGGAACGCAACATCATTCCGCAGCGCCTGGGAAAAGCTGTATTCGTAATAAGCCGGATCCCAGTCGCCGTAATCGGCCTTCATATTGGCAACAGCCTCAGCCACGGTCTTGCCGTTGCGCATATTCTGCCAGAAGGCCTTCTCGTACATATAATCGCCGTCAAAGGTAACCGACTGGCTGTAGCCATAGGCGACCTCAACGCCGCGTTCGCGCAGTGGCCTTTGCAGGCCGTCGGTTGCCATACTCAGGCAGATTGCCATCCACAGCATTCCATGTGGATTATCCTTTTTCATATGGTTGGCAATGGCTGTGCCGTTGACAAGGTAATATCTCATCGAGCCGTAGCTGCCGCCATCGACGGCATTGCCGCCAAGATAGTCCTGATTCGTGATGCCGCTACCACTTTGCAGGCAGAGGTAAGAGGTTGTCGCGCCGGTGGTGTAGTCCTCGCCGTGTGCGTAGTCGGTGTCGCCGTGGCTGTCAAAAATCACGACTGCGCCGTTGGACATGGCATCGGCCACGGCATCGATGGTGGCGTCATTGCGCTGATAGACGGTGCAGGTTCCGCCGGTTGCGGAGGCGATGGTTTTGGCTTCGTTGACATACTGGGTGGTGAAGCTGTTGTCAATGCCGTAATAGGGCTGGATCAGATAGACATCGGCAGCGTTGGGGCTGCCGCCCTTTACGGTGTAGGAAAATCTCTGTGTATCGGCCGTCGGCGCTGTTTTCGGCGCGGAAGCATCGCGTATTTGCTGGCGCAGACGCAGGCTGTATTTGCAGCGGACACCGGCAGAGGTCATAAACGTAAAGGCGTCCGACCCGTTCCAGCGCAAAGAGCCGTCTATGTAGAGATCGGAATCCTGCACATAGTCCGCCACACTTTGAATATCGACGCTTGCCACGCTGTCGGTAGACTGTGCAAGCATCGTTTGGTTTTCCAGCTGCGTAATTTCGTCCCAAAGGACATCCACCTGCGCATATTGGTACGGCAGGATGGGCGAAACCGCATCGGCCGGCTGTACCGCAAACGCGGACGGCATTGCCGTAAGACACAGCGCAGCAACCAGTGCAAGCGCAACGATTCGTTGTATGATATGCTTCATAAGTTTCCCTTCTTTGAAAATATTAATTGTAATAATTGTAGCACGTGTTGATGCACTTTTCAAGCAATCGCCAAAAATTCGGCGTTTTGACCACCTGCCGTCCGTTATCGACCGATCGTGGAAAATCGATTGCAAAGCGTCTGCGGTTTTTATATAGGGTGCGGGACAAAACGGTGACAAAAGAGGCTGTAAAAAAACTTCAAAATCAAAAATTAGGCAAAATAATTCCCCGCAAAAGCAGGATGGTTTACCTGACTTTTGCGGGGAATTTGCAACTTTAATATGGGGCTGATTCTAGGGAATCGGAGTTTTAACAGTCCCTTTATTATTAGATATCCAGCGGATCCATCGTGAAGACGGGGTGACCCAGTTCGGACAGGTAGGTGACCAGTGCTTCGGGGTCGCCGTCGCCGCAGGTGGTTTCGTCGGCGATCATGTCGGCAAAGTTTTCAATGCCGTACAGATCCTGCGCGGTGGCGTTGATGCGGTCGCGGAGCTGTTCTTTCAAGTCCTTCGGCATCCAGACCAGACGGCCGATGCCGCCCTCTGCCTTGAGGAACTTGTGAGAAGCAATGTAATGCTTGCCGTGACCCATGAAGCCGGGGGTCTGCACGCCGCCGCCGGTCATGGACGCCATTTCGGAGAACGTCATGCCCAAGGGGGTGATGCCGGTATGTTCACGGGTGGTGATGACAACGCCCATCGTGCAAGGCTCGATGCCGCAGATGCACTCGAAGCAGCCGCAGGAGGTCATGGGGTCTTCCAGCAAGCTGTAAAGCGTTACGTGTTCCAGCGCGCCGTGGCTGAACTTTGCAACGGCTTCGTCGACGTCCTCGTAACGACCGACACGCTCGTCAAGGCAGCGTTCCTTGGTGACGACTTGGCAGGGGCCTTCGGGGTCGAGTTCGTTGGTTGCCTTTGCATCCAGCCAAGACACGGCGCCGCACAGACCCAGACGTTCGGGTGTGACGATGCAGACATGGCTGGGCGAGAATGCCTGGCACATGATGCAGGAATAAAAGACCGGTACGGATTCGTCCGTCATGGACTTCAAGCGGTCGTCGCGGAGGTTAAAGACCTCGTTGGCCTTAGCGCGCAGTTCCTTGTTCTGCTCGGCGTCGACCACGATGCGAACCTGACACTTGTCAACGACGGTGTCAAATTCGGACTTGATCTTGGCGTACAGCACCTCGCCGATGTGGCGCAGACGGAAGCCCGCTTCATAGTCGGCCTTGGAGATACGCACGCGGATCATGTCGCGCTGACCGGTGTGCATGACGCCCTCCACGCAGTTGAGGAACTGGTGGATCTTGCGTTCAAACACGCCCTCAAAGTCGGGCTGCATGGTCTTGCCGGCGACATCGATGGTGTAGGAGCAGGAGATTTTGCTGCCGACCGGAATTTCGTCGAGATCGGGGCCGATGACTTCGATTTTATGATCTTCGACCTCGCCTGCTTCCTTGGTCTGCACCAATTCAAAGCAGTCCACGCGGGAGCCGTCGATTTCCACCTGCATATCGCCGCGGCGAATGATTTCGCCCTCGAATGCGGAGGAGAAAGCGACAGGAATGTCGATTTTTGTAATTTTCAGCTTGATGCCGCGCGCCTCGATGGAGGTATCGATCCAGTCCTTGGTGTTCTCGTTGATGATCAAGGACTTCGGCACGCGCCACATATCGTCGGTATCATTGGTGATGACCGGGAAGCCGAGCTTGATGGCGCCGGCGCCGCAGGCAACCACGATATCGCTGACGGGCTTATAAGCGTTGACGAACGCATTGATGCGGTCGAACGTGTAGTTGTGGAAGCCCTCCACATCGCCGGGCTGAACGTTGCCGAAAATCATAGCGGCACGGACAACCAGCGAGATGATGTGACCGACCGACCAGATTTCCTTGCCAGTGGCGACCAGACGGACGTTGAAGCCCATATTGACGCCGGCTTCGACCATCTGGTCAATGATATCGCCGATCAGGAAGACGAAAATGCCGCGGGACTGGTAGCCCTTGACGGTTTCGACAGCTTCTTCGGTAGAAGGAGCGGCGCCAATCATGACAACGAAACCGGGGATATCGCCGGTGACCAGCGGAACGCCCAGCTCACGCACTTCGGCGTCGGTGAAGTGGCCGTGGTAGACGCTGCCCTCATAGGGGGCGGGGTTGCGGGCGTATTTGCACGCCTCAATAATTTCAGCGGCAATAGCGGTGCCAACGCCGGACTGGAAGATGGAATGGGTGCGGGGTTCCCGGAGCATCATGCCCTTGACATCCGCAAAAGCGTCCTTCAATTCAGCCAGTGTTGTAACCTTTTTGCCGAGATATGCGTTAATACAAGCGAGGGAGTAGGCGGTGTCGGGCATGACCATCGGTGCCGATTCGCCCAGTTCCGCGATGACGGCGTCCAGCTCTTGCTGTGCCTTCGCCACCATTTCATCGGAGCCGCGGAACACTCTGTCAAATAATCCCATAGTATTCGATCCTTTCGTTAATTAAGTCGCATCGATTTTTGCCTTGATCGCTTTGATTTCTTCCAGCGCCAAGGGCGAGCAATCGTAAGGGGAAAGGCCGTTGCGGTCGGCGTCGATCACCTGCTCATTATAATGAATGAAACCCAGCAGGCAATCTTCCGGAACGCGGCTGCGAATAAATTCGCAATCTCGCTCCGAGCGGATTTTGTTGGCAACCACACGCACCTGATAAACGCCCAAATCCGCCGCAAGCTGCTTGACCTTTTCGTAGGTTTGCAGGCTTCTTGCGCCCGGCTCGACCACGACGATGAACTGATCCATCATAGACGCCGTGCCGCGACCCAAATGCTCCAAGCCTGCCTCCATGTCCATGATCACCACGTCATCCTTGCGGAAAACCAGTGCGGACAAGATGGACTTGAGCATCACGTGCTCCGGGCAGACACAGCCGCTGCCGCCGGTTTCCACCGTGCCCATGACCAGCAGCTTGACGCCGTTGATTTCCCTTGCAAACTTGTCGGGAATGTCGGCGACCTGCGGGTTGAGCTTGAAAAATTTGTTGAATTCATTGGCGCCGGTGCGTTCTTCCACCAGCGTGCGCATTTTGGAGATGGGGACAATGGAATTGACCTCTTCCTCCGAAAAGCCCAGCGCCAGACCCAGATTGGCATCCGGGTCAACATCGGCAGCCAGAACGGTGCGTCCTTCGGCGGCGTACAGCCGCGCGAGGGTGGAAGACAGGGTGGTTTTGCCCACGCCGCCCTTGCCGGTAATTGCAACCTTCATGCAACAGACCTCAATTTTTTAAATGTTCAGCGCGGCACGCTTGGCTTCGATGTCTTCAATCATCAAATCGCCGAGCTTGTCGATGTCGAGTTCCACGGTGTAATTGGCTTCCAGCCACTTCTTCACGCCGGTTTCGCCCTGCAACAGTTCCGTGACCTCGGACGAACCCTTGGAATACGGGTCGACGCCCAAGAAGGTATCGATGCCGGTGGCGACAACGTAGTTACCGATGGAAACTGCCTTTTCGGACATCCATTCCGGTGCGCAGCCGACCAGCGGCAGCTGGGAGATGTTGCAGCCCCAATCCTTTGCCAGATCGGCGGCCAGAACCATCATACGGGAGATATCCACGCAGGAGCCCATGTGCAGGATCGGCGGAATGCCGACCAGCTTGCAAACACGCTGCAAGCCTTCGCCGCAGATAGACGGTGCGGTTTCCGGATCCATCAGGCCGGCCTTGGCCGCAGCCTGTGCAGAGCAGCCGGAAACGACGACGATAATGTCGTTCTTGAGCAGCTTTTTCATCAGCTCAATATGCGCGTAGTCGGGGCGAACCTTGGGGTTATTGCAGCCGACCATAGCCACTGCGCCACGGATGACGCCGGACTTGACAACGTCTGCCAAGGGCTTGAGGGTGTTCAGCTCGTCCACGTGGCTGTTGGTGACAACGTCCAAGCACTTCTTAATGGCTTCGACGGAGTAGCCGACACGGGCATTGGTCTTGAGCTGCGGGATGTTGACCAAGCTCTGGTCACGGTTTTTAAAGTTCTCCACTGCCAGCTTGACGATCTCGTAAGCATTCTCGGATGCAGTCGCTTCGCTGAATTCGATGAAGTCGGAGTCGGGCATACGGGCGATGGGAGAGGTGGTAATAAACTTGGTATGGAAGCACTTGGACAAAGGCCCCAATGCCGGGAAAATACACTGCACGTCCACAACAATGGCTTCGCAGGCGCCGGTGAGGACAACGTTTTCCTGTTGCAGGAAGTTACCTGCCATCGGGATGCCCTGACGCATGGCGACCTCGTTGCCGGTGCAGCAGACGCCGGCGATGTTGATGCCCTTGGCGCCGTTGGCCTTGGCCAGTGCAATGAGTTCCGGGTCGTTGGCATAATGCACGATCATTTCGGACAAGGACGGGTCATGGCCATGAACGATGATGTTGACCATATCCTTTTCCATGACGCCGATATTGGCGGTGGTGTCAACGGGACGCGGGGTACCGAACAGAACGTCGGAGAACTCCGTGCCGCACATGGAGCCGCCCCAACCGTCGCACAGACCGGCACGCATGGACTGACGAATCAGTGCTTCCGGCAAAGACGAGCAGCCCATATGGGTCATATGTAGCGACTGCGAAACCTCACGGTCGATGGCGCGCGGCTCGACGTCTGCATCGTGCCACAGCTGGCGGGTGTGCTCCGGCGCACGGGAGAGCCAACGGGAATGGCCAAACGGCTTGCCGTATTCCATCAGCGCGGTTTCCGCCATTTCGTGTGCCAAGTCGTAAATGTCGCGGTCTTCGGTTTCAACGCCCCATTCGTGAGCAATACGCTTTAA
>CAMDZY010000062.1 GCA_945910975.1 uncultured Clostridia bacterium
ATGTTCTTCCGCGAGGAAGAACTCTGTCGAAAAACGAAGTTTTTCGACAGGCTGAATTATATTTCCGTTTGGGGGAATCCATATGCTGATCCAAGCTTCCGAAATCTGCCGCCAGACAAGGGCGGATATGGACGGTTTTATTCGCCGAAGCCGTGCGGTTTACTGCGACCAAATCACCGCCGTTGCCCAAGCACTGCGCGATCACTGCGCCGATACGCCCGTCATTTTGCTGGCCGGGCCCTCCGGCTCCGGCAAGACTACGTCTGCACTGCTGCTGGCGCGGCAGCTTACGCAGTGGGGGTACACCACGCACACGCTCTCCATGGACAATTATTTTGCCCCTCTCACACCGCATGAGATCGAATTGATGCACCAGCACAAAATCGACCTGGAATCCCCCAATCGCGTGGACGCCGCATTTTTAAACGAACAGCTGCGCGACATTTTGGAGGGAAAAGAGATCCGTCTGCCACGGTATGATTTTGTAAGCAGCGACCGCGTGTTCGACGGCAACACCCTGCAGCGCAAACCCGGCGAGCTGGTGATTATGGAGGGTATCCACGCCTTAAATCCGGCCGTCACCGGTGAAAGCAGCCAATTCACCGCCCGGATCTATGTCAGCGTGCGCACCCGCGTGCAGACGCAAGACGGCACGGTTCTGCACCCGTCCAACATTCGGCTGGCACGCAGGATGCTGCGCGATTATATTTTCCGCAACCGCGCCATGGTCGACACGGTGAAAATGGCACCCAGCGTCGATGCCGGCGAGGACAAATATATCATGCCCTTTAAAGACCGCGCCGCATACCATATCAACACCTTCATCCCCTATGAGCTGAGCATCTACAAAAATGATCTTTACACGCCGTTTTCTCAGCTTCAGGAGCAATTTCCGTCGCTCAGGCCGCTGATGAAGGTCTTCGATGCGCTCGACGCCATCCCCACGGAGCACGTCCCGGAAGATTCGCTGATCCGCGAATTTATCGGCGGCAGCATTTTTGCATATTAAGTGATAAATTTGTTGACAATCCGTCGAAATATGTTATAATGAAATCATCATAAGGAAATGGAGGTACTGGTATGTTCTGTTCCAAATGCGGTGCATCTTTGCCCGATGGCAGCCGTTTCTGCGGCAAATGCGGCAATCCCGTTGCAGCCCAGCCGGATGCAGCCCCCGCAATGAATGCTGCACAGTCGGCCGCGCCCTTTACACCGCCTCAGAATATCGACCCAACCTATGGCAACGCCCCCGAACGGGTCGACTACGGATCTGACGGCACGCAGGTTCTTTCCGGCTTGACATACCCCGACCCGCGCAATTCTTCCGACGCGGGCTATGACAATTCGCAAAATCCCCCCACCCCAAACTATGGCGCCCCGCAAGGCTATGACGCACAGTCAGGCTACGGCGCACAGCCAGGCTATGATTATCCGCAAAATTTTGGCGGTCAGCAGCCGGGCTATGACTATGGCTATGTCCCCGAAAAGCCAAAGAAAAAGCATACCGCTCTGAAAATTATCATCAGCATCGCCGCCGTACTTTGCATCGCGTTCGTGGGCATCGGCATCTACACCGACTGGTTCGGCCTGAACGGCCCGCTGGTTCAGTTGAGCAAGGCCGTAAACGAGCTTCGCGACGACGGGAAGTCCAATTTCACCGCCGATATGCGCATCGGCGCGCTTGGTGAAGAAGGCAGCGTAAATATCCAAATCGATGTTGACAACGACAAGCAGACGCTGGCCATGCTGGCGGAAGTGCGCTATGGCGACGAAAAATCCTATTTTGGTATTTACGAGGACAAAATCATCGTGAATAGTAACGGCGAGAGTTACTACTTCACGTTCGACGAGGATCTGCTCTGGGATTCGATGGCGGAGAGCGAGGATAAGACCCTGCTGGATCTGGACGCGGAATCCCTGGAGGATATGCTGAAAACGGCGAACCTGTATGACGACTTCACGGATTGTCTTGATCTCGACACATTCGTCAGCTGCCTGCACACCTTCGCCTCTCACATGAACGACACCAAGTGGCTGAAGGAAAACGCCGGTTACTCCACAGACAAAGAAGACGGCACCCGCTACTATACATACGACCTACCCATTGCCACTTTTGCAAGAGCAGTTGTCGATGATTTCGCAGATGCCATCATCTATCAGGATGACTATGATAATGTTCTCGACGCACTCGATAGGCTGGAAGATACTGTCAGCGAAGCCTCATGCGTCCTTAGACTGGGCGTCACAGACGGCGCGCTGAGCAACATTGAGCTTGCTGTTTCTGAAGACGGCGAAAAAATTGAGTGCGAAATGGAGATCTATGATGTCGGTTCCACCGATGTCGACACAGACCTTCTGGCCGACATGGCACGTGACGCAACTCCTCTGTATTGATTTCAAAAGCAAATATAACACGCGAGCGTATCAGGCTTTGGCTTGATACGCTCGCATTTTTTGTGCGCATGGAAATTATAGGTATTTCACGCCCAAAATTACCACGCCCAAGATCACCAGCACAACACCGGTGATGCGGCTGAGGGTTTTGGGTTCGGCCTTGTTTGCGAACACGGCCGCGATGCGCGCCCACAGGAGCGTGAACACGATGCACAGCACCAGTTCCAGATAATGTCCCAGCCCGCCGATGGCGAAGTGGGAAAGCGAACCGGTCAGGGCGGTGAATGCCATGATAAACACGCTGGTGCCAACGGCGGTTTTCAGCTCGTAGCCCAGTACGCTGGTGAGGATCAACAGCATCATCATGCCGCCGCCTGCGCCGACCACACCGCAGATGGTGCCGATCACGGCGCCGCAGACAATGGACTGGATCAGGCGCTTTTTCTTGGAAACCGCCTGCATTTCCTCCTTTGTGGTCATGACCGGGCGGAGGATGAATTTAATGCCCAGCAACAGCGTCATAAAGGTAGAAAAGCCGCCCATGGTCGACTCGGGCAGAAGGCTTGCCGCCCAGCTGCCCAGCAGCGTAAAGACCAGCACGGTCGCCATCATCACCAAGCCGTTGCGCACGTCCAAATTGCCGTTTCGCTTATAGGTATAAGCCGACACGGCGCTGGCCAAAACATCGCTCGCCAGTGCGATCCCGACCGCCTCGTAGGCCGGAATATGCAAAAATGTAATCAGCGTCGGACTGATCACGGCCGCAGCGCTCATGCCGGCAAAGCCGGTTCCCAGACCGGCACCCATGCCGGCAAAAAATGTTACAATCACAATAATCAAGTATTTCATGCCCTATCGTCCTTTCCGTTTTTTGAGGTGGCGGCAGATTCTTGCAGAATGTGCGCCGCATTTTGCAGAATCTGCTGCATGACCGTCTGAAAAATCTGCATCGACTGTGCATCAATATTACCAGTCAGCGCGCGGATAAAGCGCTCTTGTATGTTCCGTCCCTGCGTGATCACCGGCTGCGCGCGGTCGGTGCATTGCAGCCGCACCTTGCGCCGGTCGCCGGGTATCGCTTCGCGCAGCAAATACCCTTCGTTCACCAACCGCTCGACGTGCATGGACACCAGATTCGGCTTGATGCCGCGCTGCTTTACGATGTCGGTTGCAGTATCGCTGCCCGGATTGTTCGCCAAAAACAGCAAAATATCCACCGCCGTCCGCGGCAGCTGCCACTGCCGGCACAGCGGTTGCAGCATCACGGCATAGGCGTCGGCAAGATTTCTCGCATCGGCAAGAATCGTCACGTTGTCCCCTCCAAACTGTTCAAATTTGAAATTTTCAAAAAAGAATATATCGCAATTTGCCTGTTTTGTCAACCCTAAATTTGCAAAACAGGCAATTTCCATGATTTAGGCAAACCGCGCCGATTGTCTGGTTTTGCAGCAAGCAGCGGCTGATTGTCTATTTTCAAACAAGCGGCGGCTGCGTATAGTAGCATTGTAAACAAATTGCGTGGGGAAGGAGGTTGTGTTTATGCCACGGTCGAGTTCAACAAAAACACTGTGGCTGGCCAAAGGCGGCTACATTCTGATTTCTGCGCTGCTGTGCATTTTGGGTGTTGCTCTGATCGTCTGGAACAGGCCGTCGGTGAACGTCGTGAGCAGGGCGTTTGGAATTTTGCTGATTGTATCCGGCATTGTGAAGCTCATCGGGTATTTTTCCGGCGATTTGTATCAGCTTGCGTTCCAGTATGACCTTGCGTTCGGAATTTTGCTGCTTGCGCTCGGCGTTGTGATGCTTGTGCGAACGAACATCACCATGAATTTTATCTGTCTGATGATGGGCATCAGCATTTTGGCGGACGCGCTGTTCAAGGTGCAGACCGCATTGGATTCCAAGCGGTTCGGGCTGTCGCAGTGGTGGCTGACACTGACATTTGCAGTCATAACCGGTATCATCGGCATCGTTTTGATTTACCGCACCTCGGTGCAAGGCTCCGTTTTGATACCGGTGCAAGGCGCGGCGCTGCTGGCGGAGGGGATTTTGAATTTACACATGGCCATTACGGCCGTCAAAATCATCCACACGCAGCTGCCGGAACAATTTGAAAACGCAGACGGAAAGGAGTGCTAAGTATGCGTTTTGCAAGGGCGGTTGTAAAATACCGCGTCCCCATTTTAATTATCACATTGCTTTTGATGATTCCTGCAATCATCGGTATGGCAAATACCCGCATCAATTATGATATGCTCAACTATTTGCCAAGCGATATGGACACTGTCGTTGGACAGGACATTTTGTTGCAGGACTTCGGAAAGGGCGCATTTTCCTTCCTTGTGGTCGAGGATATGCCCGAAAAGGATATCGCGGCGATGAAGGAACGGATCGAGGGCGTCGACCACGTGGAAACCGTTCTGTGGTATGACTCTCTCATGGACATTTCCGTCCCGATGGAAATGCTGCCGGACGAAATTTACAACGAATTTAACACGGAAAACGCCACGCTGCTTGCCGTGTTCTTCGATTCGTCCACCTCCGCAGACGAAACCATGCAGGCGATCTCCGACATTCGTTCCGTCGCCGGCAAGCAGTGCTTTGTGTCCGGTATGTCGGCGATGGTCACCGACCTGCGGGATCTGTGCGAACGGGAGGAACCGGTTTATGTGGCCGTAGCCGTCGTGCTGGCGTGCGTGGCAATGATGCTGTTCCTCGACAACTGGATCGTTCCGTTTGTCTTTCTGCTCAGCATCGGCATGGCAATTTTGCTGAACCTCGGCTCCAACTTTATGCTGGGCGAAATTTCCTACATAACCAAAGCGCTCTCGGCCGTCTTGCAGCTTGCCGTGACGATGGACTATTCCATCTTCCTCTGGCATAGCTACAACGCGCAATGCACCCACACGGCCGACCGCAAAGAAGCGATGGCCAACGCCATCCATGAAACGCTCAGCTCCATCATCGGCAGCTCCGTCACCACGATTGCCGGCTTCATCGCCCTGTGCTTCATGTCCTTCACGCTTGGCCGCGACCTTGGCATCGTCATGGCAAAGGGCGTTCTGCTGGGTGTCATTGGCTGCGTCACCATTTTGCCGGCGCTGATCCTTGTGCTCGACAAGCCGCTGCAAAAAACCATGCACCGTTCCCTGCTGCCGCCGCTGCACAAATTCTCCAAGGGCGTCACACGGGCGTTTGCCGTGTTCCTGATCGTCTTTGTCGCGCTGATCCCGCCCGCCTATTACGGCTACAGCCAGACCAACAATGAGGTTTATTACGATCTGGGCGAATGTCTGCCGCGGGATATGGAATACGTCATTGCCAACACGAAGCTTTCGGAAGATTTTGACATCGCATCCACCCATATGCTGCTGGTCGATGCCGCGCTGCCGCCCAAAGAAGTGCACGCAATGCTCGACGAGATGGAGCAGGTGGACGGCGTGAAATACGCGCTGGGTCTGGAATCGGTTGTTGGCTCGCGCGTACCGGAGGAAATCCTGCCGGATTCGCTGCTGCGCATTTTAAAGAGCGACAAATGGGAGCTGCTGCTGATCAACTCGGAATATAAGGTTGCAAGCGACGCCGTCAACACACAGCTTGACACGCTCAACGGCATCCTCAAGCGCTATGACCCCACCGGAATGCTGATCGGCGAGGCGCCCTGCACCAAAGACACCATCGAAACCACCGACCACGATTTTAGAGTGGTCAACGCCGTGTCCATTCTTGCCATTTTCCTGATTATCGCGATCGTGGAAAAGAGCATTTGCCTGCCGTTTATTCTGATCGCGGTCATTGAGCTTGCAATTTTTATCAACCTCGGCCTGCCGCACTATTTGGGTCAGTCGCTGCCGTTTATCGCGCCGATTTGTATCAGTACCATCCAACTCGGCGCCACAGTGGACTACGCCATTTTGATGACCACGCACTACAAAAACGCACGCATTGGCGGTGCAAGCAAGTTCCAGGCCGTTTCCACCGCGCTGGCCACCTCAATCCCGTCCATCATTGTCAGCGGCATGGGACTGTTTGCGGCGACCTTCGGCGTTGCGATTTACTCCGACATCGACATGATTCGCTCCATTTGTATGCTGCTGGCGCGCGGCGCGATCGTGTCAATGCTGTGTGTCATCTTGATTCTCCCGGCACTTTTGATGCTGTGTGACAAGCTCATCCGCAAAACCACGCTCGGTATGAAGACGAAAAATTTGCAAATGGAGGTATCTGGACAATGAAACATAAATTTTTAAAGCCGCTGTCGATTTGCCTGTGTGCAGCCTTGGCAGTCAGCTCGGTTGCCATCACGGCCAGCGCCCTTTCCGGTAAGCAAACCCACGAACCTGCCACCACGATGGCTGCCACTTCCGCAGCCGATCCGCAGGCAGAGGCCGTCAAGGACGAAACCGTCTATGTCATTGCAGGCGCAGACGGCAGCGTTGAAAAAATCATCGTCAGCGATTGGCTGAAAAATTCACTCCAAAGCGACTCGTTAAGCGATGAATCGGAGCTTCTCAATGTAGAAAACGTCAAGGGCAACGAAAGCTACCAAACAGACGGCGACAATGTGCGCGTGTGGGATGCACAGGGCAATGACATCTACTACCGGGGCGACATTCAAAAAGAGCTTCCGGTCGATATGCGCATATCTTACACACTCGACGGCGAGCAGATTTCCCCCGATGCCCTCGCCGGACAAAGCGGCCACGTCGTCATTCGCTTTGATTATCAAAACAACCAGTTTGAAACCGTGGACATCGACGGCAAAAAAGAAACAATTTATGTCCCCTTCGCCATGCTGACCGGCATCTTGCTCGACACCGACCGTTTCGCCAATGTGGAAGTGTCCAACGGCAAGCTCATCAACGACGGCGATCACACGGCTGTCATCGGCCTTGCCTTCCCGGGACTGCAAAGCAACCTCGGTGTCGCCAAGGAAACGCTGAATCTGCCGGATTACGTGGAAATTTCCGCCGATGTGACGGATTTTGAAATGGCAAACACACTGACCGTGGCAACCAATTCCCTGTTCAGCCAGCTGGACACAGCAAAGCTCTCCTCTGCCGATTCTCTTTCGGAATCGCTCGGCCAATTGACCGACGCGTTGACGAAGCTGACCGACGGTTCCTCCACGCTGTATGACGGCCTTTGCACGCTGCTGGAGAAGTCGAACACACTGGTTTCCGGCGTTGACCAGCTGGCCACCGGCGCCGAATCGCTCAAGAACGGCGCAGGTGCCATAAACAGTGGCGCTTCGCAGCTGCAACAGGGCGCTGCCGCGCTCAGCTCCGGTCTGGACACACTGCGTGCCAACAACGATTCCCTCAATGGCGGCGCACGCCAAGTGTTCAATTCCCTGCTTGCCACGGCAAATTCGCAGATCGCAGCCACCGGTCTGAGCATCCCGGCACTTACAATTGACAATTATACCGACACACTGAATAGTGCCATTACATCCTTGGACGCAAACGCCGTCTATCAGGCAGCGCTTGCACAGGTCACCGCTGCCGTGGAAGCCAACCGCCCCACAATTCAGCAAAAGGTGACTGCTGCCGTCAAGGAACAGGTCACCGCGCAGGTCACAGCCGCCGTGCAAGAGCAGGTCACTGCACAGGTCACAGCTGCCGTTCGGGAAGCCGTTGCAGCGCAGGTGATTCCGGTTGCAACCAATGGCGCAATGACAAAGGAAAGCTATGATGCCGCTGTGGCTGCCGGTGCAATCGATGCCGAAACACAGACCGCCATCGAAGCCGCCATCGATGCACAGATGGCAACGGACGAGGTTGCGCTGCGCATTGCGCAAAACACTGCCGCACAGATGAAGACCGATGCCGTGCAGCAGACCATCGCCGCCAACGTGAACGCGCAAATGCAGACCCAGGCGGTCAAGGACACCATTGCCGCCAACGTAGAAACACAGGTGCAAAAGGCCATTTCCGAAAACATGGCGTCCGATGCCGTGCAGAGCCAGCTGCAAGCCGCATCGGAGGGTGCAAAGTCGCTGATTGCGCTAAAAGCATCCCTTGACAGCTACAACAGCTTCTACCTTGGCTTGCGCAGCTACACCGCAGGTGTTGCAGACGCCGCCGCAGGCGCAAGCGAACTGAAAAGCGGCGCAGACAGCCTGCAAAGCGGTGCCGCTCAGCTACAGCAAGGCGCCGGCTCCCTTTATAACGGGATCCAAAAGGTCAAGGACGGCACCCCCGCACTTCTCAGCGGCATCACCCAGCTGCGCGACGGTGCAATGACCCTCCGCGACGGTCTGAAGGACTTCAAGGAACAGGGCGTGCAAAAACTGTTGGACGCCTTTGGCGATAATCTCGACGGCCTTGCCGCCAGAGTGAGCGCAACCGTAGATGTTTCCCGCCACTACCACTCCTTCGCCGGCATCAGCGAGGATATGAACGGCGAGGTAAAATTCATCTACCGCACCGACGCAATCAAAAACGAAGACTAATTCCTTGCAGCACAAAAAACACCAACAGCCGGCTCTCGTACGAGAGCCGGCTGTTGGCGTATTGTAAAAAGTATGAATATTGCGTTAGATTTTGTTGTCGGAACCGAGAACGTCAACGATCTTGTGGCGAACCATATCCTTGACCGCAGCACGTGCGGGCTTGAGATACTGTCTGGGGTCGAAATGATCGGGATGCTCTGCAAAGTACTGG